>DSBV01000082.1 GCA_011045955.1 Bacteroidales bacterium
GATGTGGGTAGTAACCGAGGGTAGGCGTGCCTATACCAAGCGCAGGACAAGCCGCAACAAGAGCCCTTCAGCCATACAAATGTCCCTCTTTTGAGGGGGTAGGTTTTATTAAAACGAAAAACTGATTTGTATATTATTGAATATGAATAATATAAAAACAAAACCGACAATTATTAAGTTTTTGTCGGTTGATAGTGATAAAAAATATAATTTGTATATGATTTTAAAAGAAATGGCTAAATCCATTAAAATAACATCGTTTTTTCATCATAGCCCACGGTTTAAACCGTGGGCTATGGAAAATGGGATAACACCCAACGGTTTTAAAATTTAAAATCAAAAAAAATTAATTATGCCACATTCATTCAATAAAATTTGGATACACGCCATTGGGGCAACCATAGAAAGAACACCATTGATTCATCAAAACATTGAACAAAAGGTATATCAATTTATTTCTGAGCATTTACGGGAACAAGGTTGCCCAGTAAGAATCATCAACGGCATGCCCGACCATATTCATTGTTTGTTCTTGTTGAATCCACAAAAATCCATAACTGATGTAATCAAACAGATTAAAGGCAGTAGCTCTCAATCAATCAAAATAATCTAATTATTGATAAATTTGCGTAGCAAACAGGTTATGCTTCATATTCTGTTTCTGAATCGGTTGTTGAAAAGGTATATGAATATATTAGAAACCAGAAATTACATCACCACAAGAAAACATTTCAGCAGGAATATGAGGGGTTTATAAAATTAAATGGGCTTCAAAACAAATGATTGATTAAAAACACATTAGACCGGATAGTTTATCAACTTTAAGAACTGAACGAAGAAGTAATTAAAATTATTGAAAACGCATAAAAAAGTGTTGAATTAGACTACTTTTTAATTAAGGAAAGAATCAAACAACTGGAAACCAATAAAGATAAATGGTTATCGATATACGAATTAACAGAAGATGACTCGATTTATTGCTGCTTAGTTCACAACTCAAAAATTGATGAATACCAACTTCTGGTAATCTTGCGGTGTATTGATATTAGTTAGAATAAACTCATCGGTAACTGGAATGTATAGCTTGCTAAATCGATTTAGATAATCTTTTAAATTTGATTCAAGGTTGGTCTCGGCCCTTACTGCGCTCACTATTCGCGGCGAGATTAAAATGGGATGTCCGCCTTTACCTTGGTATGCCGGGCAAACATAGTCGGCCTGGGCTGAGTGCTGCCAGAGTTGCTTTAGAATATCAATCTTTGCAAAGGGGTTATCGGCATTGGTCACAAATACATGCTGAGCATCAATGGCCTGTAAGGCCAGGTAAAGGGAGTAGAAACGGCCTAGATTTGGATTAGGGTTGAGTACAATTTCAATATCACTAAGTTGGTAGTTACCAGCCCTTACCTTTTCCATCACATGGCTATTGGTAACCATTACAACCCTGTTGCAGCCAAAGGCAAAGAACTCATCGGCGAGCTTGCGGGCAAAGCATCGTTGTGGGTCAAAAGGGAGCAAAGCCTTAGGCTGCCCCATCCGTCCCGATGAACCGGCAGCCAGAATTATGGCGGAAAAATTTTCTTTCATTCGCTTGTATAGTAATATTCTTTGCCTAATAGCAATAAAATGCTACACAAAGTTAATATGCTTAGCCATATTTTATAAATTTGTGGGAAATATCAGGATATATGAGCAATAAGTTTTCACCCATACCGGCTAAACAGCTGCTGGAAATCATTCTGAAAGAACTTGATGCCAATGGAACCGTTTTTGGATACCCCAGCGAGCTGTTCTTTAACCCGAATCAAGGTAAACTACCCACAACCATTTTTGGGCAACCCATTGCTACACCAATAGGTGTTGCTGCAGGGCCACATACTCAACTTGCTCACAACATTGTAGTGGCCTGGCTCATGGGAGCCCGGTACCTTGAGCTGAAAACCATTCAAACGCTCGATGAACTTGAGATTGCCAAGCCTTGCATCGACATGCAGGATGAGGGATACAACTGCGAGTGGTCGCAGGAGCTCAAGGTTGAAGAAAGCTTCAACGAGTATCTAAAGGCATGGGTAATCATTCACATCCTGAACCATAAGCTACAGCTTGGTACCAAGCCCAACATGGTCTTTAACATGAGCGTTGGCTATAACCTTGAGGGTATTAAAAAGCCCAATGTTCAGTGGTTTTTGGATAAGATGAACAACGCCACCGATGAGCTAACCCGAATGGTTGCGGAGCTGAAAGCAGTTTACCCTTCAATAGCAAACATCGATATTCCGGCAAAGCTATCGGATAACATCACACTTTCAACCATGCATGGCTGTCCGGCCAACGAGATCGAGGATATTGCCCGTTACCTGCTTACCGAACGCAAGCTGCACACCCTTGTAAAGCTCAACCCTACACTTTTGGGTAGCTCGGAGCTCAGGGAAATCCTGAATGGTAAGCTAGGGTTCAAAACCAATGTGCCCGACATAGCCTTTGAGCACGACCTGAAATATCCCGATGCCATAAAGCTGATAAATGCCCTTAACAGCGACGCCAAACGGCTAAATCTTACCTTTGGGGTAAAACTTACCAATACGCTGGAAAGTGTTAATAACAAGCATGTGTTCCCAAGTGATGTTGATATGATGTACATGAGCGGTCGGGCTCTGCATCCCATTTCGATAAATCTTGCCAAAAAGCTGCAGAATGAGTTTAAAGGGGAGCTTCTCATGTCGTTTTCGGCCGGTGTCGATGCCTTCAACGTTGCAAAGGTCATGGGCTGTGGATTTAAAACCGTAACGGTTTCGTCCGATTTACTTAAACCCGGTGGGTATGGCCGTTTAAAGCAGTATATCGATAATCTAAAGGATACCTTTGGCAACGAAAGCATATCGTGGCCGACTGGTAACCAGGCGCTTGAAAACCTGAACGCATACGCACAGCAGGTATTGGATGATGAGCGCTACAGGAACACCCATTTCCGGGAACCATCAATAAAAACCAACCGTAAACTCAATTACTTCGACTGCATTGCAGCCCCCTGTGTGGATACCTGTGCAACCAACCAGGAAATCCCATCATATCTGCATTTTGCATCGGAGGGCAACTACCCCAAAGCGCTTGAGGTGATACTCCGCACCAACCCATTTCCGAACACAACCGGAATGGTGTGCGACCACCTTTGCCAGAACAAGTGTACCCGGATTAACTACGACAACCCATTGCAAATACGCGACGTGAAACGCTACGTTGCAGAGAATGCTGATATCAAGCTAAATCCTGCTGAACCAAATGGTAAAAGGGTTGCCATAATTGGCGCAGGCCCATCGGGCTTGTCGTGTGCATTTTACCTAGCCATAAATGGCTTTAAGGTTGATGTTTATGAAAGCAAATCGAAAGCCGGTGGAATGGTGCGGTACGCCATACCCGGATTCAGGCTCACCGATGAAGCTATAGATAAAGACATTAGCCGAATAGAGCAACTTGGTGTTTCTATCGCCTTTAACCATAAAGTTAATCGCGAGGAGTTCAGTAAGCTCAAGAACGAATACGATTACGTTTACATATCGGCAGGTGCGCAAAAATCGGCACCGTTCCAAATTGAAGGAGTAGAATCGGAAGGCGTTTTCGACCCGCTCACATTCCTAATTGGAGTGAAAAGTGGCGAGATTAAAGCCATAGGTAAGCATGTGGTTATTATTGGTGGCGGGAATACCGCCATGGATGCAGCCCGCACGGCACACCGGTTGGTAGGCAGTGATGGTAAGGTAACCATAGTTTACCGCCGAACCATAAACGAAATGCCCGCCGACGAAGGTGAAATCAAAGCCGTTATGGCCGAGGGAGTTGTGATTATTGAACTGGCTGGCCCCGAAATGATTATCGCTGAAAACGGAAAAGTTAAAGCCCTACAATGCAGCAAAATGAAGCTAGAGGGCTTCGACCCGAAGGGTCGCCCAAAACCTGTTAAGGTTGACGGTTCTGAGTTCCAAATTGAGTGCGATGCGGTAATACCTGCGGTTGGGCAGGCATTAGATATCGATTTTGTGCCCACCGACCTTCTGAAAGCCGACACCCGAACCTACAAAACCTTTATGGGCAATATATATATCGGCGGCGATGCTCTGCGGGGAGCAGCAACTGCAATTAAAGCCATAGGCGATGGCCGCAAGGCTGCAGAGCAAATGATTGCAAACAGCGGTTTAACCAAAATTGAATCATCAATTCCCTACAAGAAGCATAGCCACCGTGAGCTAATGATTAAGCGCACCGAAAGGAAGTACGGCTACACCCACAAGGAGCCTTCGGCTGAGCTGAGCAGAACTTTCAACCTCGTTAGCGAAACACCTGACAGGCAAACCATAACCAATGAGAGCTCCCGCTGCCTGCATTGCGACGAGGTGTGCAGTATATGCACCACCGTATGCCCCAACATGGCAAACTTTGACTATGCCGTTAAACCCGTTCGCTATCAGCTTGAGAAAGTTCTGGTTGGTTCCGATGGAACGCAGGAGGTTCAACCCGACCATCTTTTTGAGGTAAAACAAACCGTTCAGATACTGAATATTGCAAACTTCTGTAACGAATGCGGGAACTGCTCTACGTTCTGCCCAACCGAGGGAGCACCCTACCAGGATAAGCCTAAGTTTCACCTAACCACAAAATCGTTCAAGGAGAGCGAGGATGGTTACATGCTTAGCGTTCTGAAAGATAGAAATGTACTAATCTTCAAGCAAAAAGGAGGCATTAAGACCCTATCGGAAAACCGTGATGAATACATTTACAAAACCGACCACGTTTACGCTCGTTTTAGTAAAAATGGCTTTAAACTGGTTGAGGCTAAGGCATTAACGCCTTGTGTAAGACAAATTCAATTCCAGCATGCGGTAGAAATGAGCGTAATACTGCAGGGAGCAAAAAGGTTAATGGGGGTTTGATTGGTGTTTAGTGTTTAGTGTTTAGTGTTTAGTGCTTGGCTGGCATTAAATCAGCGCATATCAACTCAACCTGTGTTATCTGCGTTCTTTTGAATTTACTATCATCTATCAACTTAATGATTATAAAAGTGTTTCACAGAGTTCACACGGTGTTACACATTGTAAATCAGCCTAATATGCGTTATCAGCGTTCCATTCCAATTCATGAACAACGCCCCCTGTCATTCCGAGCGCCTGCGAGGAATCTCAGGATAAGGATAAAGGTTAAAGGATAAAGGATAAAGAGCCTGCTCCGCTCTGCAGAGTTAATAAGCCTGTCCCGCGAAGCGGGAATTCAGAGCCTTTAGTTTTTATATTCTCAATTCTTCCTATATTTATTCTCTAATACGCTTGCCCAAAATGCGCATGCTTCAACTACTTAACCGTTTCGATTTTGGTGGAGCAGAGAACCACGTGCGTGAGCTATGCAACGAGCTGGTGGCAAATAACCATCAGGTAATTTTGGTATCCAGGAATGGACGGCAAAAAGAGTTGCTTGACAACCGGGTGGTATTTATACCAATACCTTCGCTTGCAAGCAATTTGATTCTGGCACAAGTAATCCTCATAGTTTACCTTACAATTCGTCATAAGATTGATGTTATACATGCCCACCAACGGTTACCAATTATATCGGCATGTTTAGCCGGTTTTATAACAAGAGTTCCGGTAGTAGCTACCGTTCACGGACGCGTTAGGCACGATTTGCTTTCAGTAATTGCCCGTAAGTTCGCTTCAAAGATAATTTTTGTTAGCAACCAGGTTCTAACTATCTCGCGTCACTTTGAGTCCATAAAACATAAATTGGTAGTAATACCCAACGGAATTCCAATTCCACAAAAGCCTCCAGAAATTGAACCCTACACTATTAGCTACTTCAGCCGTATTGATGAAAGACACTTTGAGGTTATTAAAAATTTGGTGTTGGCAGTTGCAGAGCTAAAAGCTGATTTCCCAAATGTAAGGTTAATGCTTATGGGCGATGGCAAAGAGGTTGAGAGATTGAAGTTGTTGATATACGAAACAAATAGTAAGGTTAACCAAGAGGTAATTCTATATAAAGGTTTTGTTAAAAGTTTAGAAAATTGGAGTTTTTTCCCCGAATTTCTTTTTGGTGTGGGTAGGGTTGCCATTGAGGGGCTGGCTCGGGGAGCAAATCTGATTTCAGTCAACTATAAACGAATGGGCGAAATAGTTACCTTGAGTAACTATGAACAGTATGCACTGAATAACTTTGTAAATGTAACAGGATTACCCCCAACTCAGGAAAAAATCTATAACCAGCTTAAAATTTACTACGAGCAAAGGGACGTATATCGCTCCCAAGCGCCTACCCTTGCGCTTAAAATTGAAAACGACTTTGGAATAAGTAAAACAACCGATAAAATTATTGAGGTTTACTCAAACACTTTAAAATCTGGGAGTTTGCAAAGCAAAAAATAGGAACCTATTACCTATAAAAACCCGCTAGAGCTCATACTTGTATGTCTGTTTTGATTCGGACATAACGAATGAGCTGTAAAACTGAGTAATGTTCTTTATCACTGAAAATTTATGGATTACAAAGTTATGGTAATCCTCCATATCGTTACACTGCATTTTGAGTAAGAAATCCCAGTTACCGGAAACATAGTAACACTCCATTACTTCGGGTAGCTTTTTAACTTCATGCTCAAAGGCATCAACCACCTCCTTGGTGTGACTCGAGAGCGACACCGAGATGAAAACCGTAAGCCTTTTGCCTAAAGCCTTAGGGTCGAGCAGTGTAATATATTTTTTGATGTAACCATTCCGCTCAAGCTTTTTAATTCGCTCATGGATGGGTGTAGTTGAAAGATGAAGTCTTTCGGAAAGCTCGCGAATGGTAACGCGGCTATTGTCCTGCAATATGTTCAACAGCTTGCGGTCTATTTCGTCAATATTTCTCATACTTAGTTAAGTTTTAGGTTAAAAAAATCTGTTAATTGCAATACTATTTTTCTTATCGGGTATTATTTTTATTTGCAAATATAACATATTTCTATAAAACACAACATATATAACATTATTTTCTATATTTTACAAAATACTTAGAAATTTAATACAGAGTTATTACTTTTATTGAAAATTTCAAAGGATATGATTGAGTTAATTGATAGAATTACAAACCCCAAGGCATTGGAGAATGCCGTAAAACGTTTTCGTGAGAAGGGTATTATTCTGCCCACCTTTCACCAGCAGCAGAATCCAGAACAAATTCCCGATAAAATTAAGATAAAACTAAAAAATGTTGGGTTATGGGAGATAAATCCAATTAATCTTTTTCGAATCACATGGAAAAACGAACCCAAGGAAAAAGGGGGATTATTTGGCAAGGTTAACTACTTTGAGTTACCCAAGGAGCTTACCGGGGTTAATGCCAGAATTATACTATTGCTTGGCAAATGGTTTCCAACCGGTGCGCATAAGGTTGGGGCTGCATACGGTTGCCTTGCACCCCGCATTATCACAGGTGGCTTTGACCCGACAACCCAAAAAGCGGTTTGGCCATCAACCGGCAACTACTGCAGGGGTGGCGCATTCGACTCTAAGCTTATGGGAACCGAATCGGTAGCTATACTACCCGAGGAGATGAGCCGGGAGCGCTTTACCTGGCTACGCGACTATGTAGGTTCCGAGGTTATTGCAACCCCCGGTTGCGAGTCGAATGTGAAAGAGATTTACGATAAATGCTGGGAAATCCGAAGAACCAAGCCCGACTACGTTATTTTTAACCAGTTCGACGAGTTTGGCAATGCCGCATGGCACTATAGCATTACCGGTAAGGCCATTGAGGAGGTGTTCAACGAGCTGGGCGGGAAACCTAATTTAGCAGCATACGTTTCGGCAACTGGATCGGCCGGAACTATTGCAGCTGGCGACTACCTTCGAACCATTGCACCCCATGTTAAGGTGGTGGCTTCGGAAGCAAAGCAGTGCCCTACCATTCTGATGAATGGTTTTGGCGGCCACCGCATCGAAGGTATTGGCGATAAGCACGTACCATGGATTCACAATGTAAAAAACACCAATGTTATTACCGCAATCGACGATGAGGATTGCATGCGCATTTTCAGACTATTCAATGAGCCTGAAGGCGTTAAATACCTTATCGAATCGGGTATTCAGGCTGAATTGGCTAACAACCTGCACCATTTAGGGATATCGGGCATTAGCAATATGCTTTCGGCTATTAAAACAGCCAAGTTCTTCGAAATGACTACGAACGATGTAATTTTTACGGTTGCAACCGACTCGGCCGAAATGTATAAGTCGAGGCTTGAAGAACTTAGGGAAGAACGGGGCAGCTATACCCCCATTCAAGCCGTGAAAGATTTTGAAAAATGTATTTTAGGGGCAACTACCGACTGGATGAAGGAACTTACCTACTCCGACCGCAAGGCAATACACAACCTTAAATACTTTACCTGGGTTGAGCAACAGGGCAAGGAAATTGAGGATTTGAACAGTCTTTGGTACGACAGGGAGTTATGGCCTAAGCTATTTAGCCAGGTTAAACGGTGGGATGAACTGATTGTAGAGTTTAACGAACGTGTTGGCTTGATAAAGTCGCTGTAAATCTATTTTATATGAACACCAAGTTCATGCTTACCTGTTCAGACTGTGGTAAAACTTTTTCTCCATCTCCTGAACTTTACCTTTGCCCGGATTGCAGCAAATCAAACAATACGGGTTTACCTCCTAAGGGTGTGCTAAAAGCCATCTATGATTATGAGGCCATTGGTAAATCCAATGAAGTTGCCATTCGCAACAACTTTTGGGATTTACTGCCGCTGAATTATAAAACATCGTTACCCAAACTGAGGGTTGGCAATACGCCAATATATAAGTTTGAAAAAATTGATGGCGAGTCAGTTCCATTTGGGCTCTATTTGAAAGACGATTCCCAAAACCCAACCTTCTCATTTAAGGACCGGGCATCGTCGGTGGTATCGGCCTATGCCAAGGAAAATGGCATCAGCACAATAGTTGCTGCATCAACCGGAAATGCGGGATCGTCGCTGGCCGGAATTTGCGCATCGCAGGAGCAAAAGGCAATAATCATGGTGCCTAAGAGCGCACCACAGGCTAAGCTCACCCAGATAGTGATGTATGGAGCCACAATTGTTCCCGTTGATGGTACTTACGACATGGCCTTTGACCTTAGCATTGAGGCAACCCAGGAGTTTGGTTGGTATAACCGAAATACTGCCTATAATCCACTTACCATAGAGGGAAAGAAAACCGTATCGTTGGAACTTTTCCTGCAGCTAAATAGGGCTATTCCCGATTATATCTTTGTTCCCGTAGGCGATGGTGTTATCATCTCAGGAGTATATAAGGGATACGAAGATTTGTTAAGAATTGGATTGATTGACCGTATGCCCACAATTGTGGCTGTTCAGGCTGCCGGAAGTTCAAACCTGATTGACAACATTGGCAAAACAGATTTTACTACAAAGCCCAGCCAAACCATTGCCGACTCGATTTCGGTAGATGTACCCCGAAACTTCTACATGGCACAAAGCTTTATTATGCAATACCAGGGTGAACACTTACCGGTAACCGATGAGGAAATTGTTGAAGCATCAAAAATCCTGGCCCGCAATACTGGCATTTTTGCCGAACCTGCTGCTGCAACCGCATATGCTGGAATGCTTCGCTATAACAAGCTAAATAAAATGCACAGCAAGCAGAAGGTAGTGGTATTGCTTACCGGTAGCGGCCTTAAAGACCTTAAAGCCATTTCATCAATTGTAAATATTCCCAATGCCATTGAGCCAACCCTCGATGCATTGAAGATAGTTTTTTAGATAGTGTGCAGTGTACAGTAGTATTTATTGATTGGTTGATCATTCTAAATTCAAACATCTAACTTCTAAATTCAGTTCCCCAAAACATTTATCTTTGCAATAGCTATGATTCAATTCAATTTAAACGGTAAAGCGGTAGAGTATGTCGGTGATATAAACCGATCGTTGCTCGATTACTTGCGGAACGATTTACACCTTACCGCAGCAAAGGATGGCTGCTCAGGACAAGGCGTTTGTGGAGCCTGCTCAATTGAAATGAATGGGAGCATTAAAATGGCTTGCCGCATCAAGATGCAGGAGGTTGAGGGGGCCACCATTTACACCCTGGAGGAATTACCCAATAATTTCCGTGAGATCGTTTCAAATCACTTTGCAGCACAAGGCGCAGTGCAGTGCGGTTTCTGTTCGCCTGGCATGATTATGCGTGCCCGCGGGCTTTGGCTATCGAATCCCAATGCCACCCGTAGCGATATAATCAAGGTTATCACCCCTAACCTCTGCCGGTGCACAGGATATGTCAAAATAGTTGATGCCATTCAACATGCATTTGCTGAATTGAACGGCAGTAAGAATACGCAAACTCAAACCGGTGCCCAAATAGGCGACCGGTATCCGAAATACCAAGCCAAGGAAACTGCTCTGGGCATAAGGCCTTTTGTTGACGATATGTTTGTTGATGGTATGCTCTACGGAGCATTGAGGTTTTCCGATTATCCACGTGCAAAAGTTCTAAAAATTGATATCTCAAAAGCTTTGTCAGTCGAAGGTGTAGTAAAGGCAATAACCGCATCGGATATTCCTGGCGACCGTTATATCGGCTTAATATTTCTGGATTGGCCTGTAATGGTTTCCCAAGGCGAAACAACACGCTACATAGGTGATGTAATTGCTGGAGTTGTGGCAACTTCCGAAAGCATTGCCCGACAAGCGGCTAAACTTATCGAAATTGAATACGAGGTATTGGAACCCGTTACCGATATGCATCAAGCCGTAAAGCCCGATTCGCCAAGGGTTCATCCCAACCATTCCAATGTGCTGGAAACCTGCACCATTCGGTTTGGCGATGTGGAAAAAGCCTTTGCCGAAGCGGCATACGTTTCGACCGATATTTACGAAACACAACGAATTGAGCATGCTTTTCTGGAAACCGAAACCGCTCTTGCCCTTCCAAACGGCGACGGTGTAAAGGTTTACAGCCAAGGACAAGGTGTTTATGTTGATAGAAAGCAAATAGCAAAAATTCTAAACATACCCGAAAACATGGTGAATGTAACACAGGTTCAGAACGGCGGTGGTTTTGGCGGTAAAGAGGATTTAACAGTTCAGGGACATGCCGCCCTGTTAAGCTATATCACCCAAATGCCTGTAAAGGTTCACCTTACCCGCGACGAAAGCATAAGAATGCACCCCAAAAGGCATCCGGTTTGGATGAAAATCAGCCTGGCCTGTGATGCAAGAGGGAAATTCACTGCTCTGAAGCTCGATGCAATTGGCGATACGGGAGCATACGCATCGGTTGGCACTAAGGTGATGGAACGTGTGGTTGGTCATGCCACAGGTGGATACACCGTTCCTGCAGTGGATATCTCGGCCAAAACCGTTTACACCAACAACATACCCTGTGGCGCCATGCGTGGTTTTGGTGTCCCACAGGTTACCTTTGCCATCGAAAGCTGTATCGACGACCTTTGCCGCCAGGGTGGTTTTGACCGCTGGCAAATCCGTTACGATAACGCCTTGGAAGATGGTGCAAAAACTGCAACTGGTCAAGAGCTTCATGGAGTTGGGCTTAAAAAAACCCTTTTGGCTGTTAAAGAGCAATTTCAATCGGCCAGGTATGCAGGCATAGCCTGCGGCTTAAAGAATACCGGTGTAGGCAACGGAATGGTTGACGATAGTGAGGTTATTATAAAGGTTGTTAGCCCAACCAGGGTGGAAATCCACCATGGATGGACTGAAATGGGGCAAGGTGTTCACACCATGGCCATCCAAACCCTTCACCATGAAACCGGTATCGAACCCAACATGATTGAGGTTATTGTCGATACCCATGCTGAGATACCTACCGGTATGACTACATCGTCGAGGGCAACGGCCCTAGTGGCTAACGCCATTATCAATGCGGCACGACCACTTAAGGATGATTTAAAGACCGTCACACTCGAAAAACTGGTTGGCCGAGTTTACCGAGGCAAGTTTGTTTGCGATTGGACATGCAAACCTGGTGCTAAAACCGATAAACCTGTGATACACTTTGCCTACGGCTATGCAACCCAAATAGCCATACTCAACGAACAGGGCAAACTATCGAAAATAGTTGCTGCCCACGATGCTGGCAAAATCATGAACCGTATGCTTTTCGAGGGTCAAATTGAGGGTGCTGTACATATGGGAATGGGATATGCACTAACTGAGGATTTACCCATGGAGAATGGCTTTCCCGTTAGCTTTAAGTTTAAGGACATTGGGATTATCCGTGCTAACCAAATGCCCGAAATTGAAGTTATTGGTATCGAGGAACCCGACCCTATTGGGCCATACGGCGCAAAGGGCATAGGCGAAATTGGCATGGTACCAACAGCAGCAGCCATAGCTAATGCGCTATGGACATTTGACAGTATAAAGCGAACACGCCTGCCCATGATGCGGAACAAGTCAGAATAGTTTTTAACCTTAATTAATTCTTACCCCAATGATTTTACTTGCCGATGCCACCTATATCGATTATCAAACGCTGGAAATTAGGAATTGCGATATACTGGTTACCAAGGGTAACATTGAATTCCATCCACCTAAAACGTACAAAGACAATGCCTCCGAAACCCTTAACTGTACAGGGAAATTGGTTACACACTCGTTTATTGTTGGCCATCACCATGCATATTCTGCTTTAGCCCGAGGCATGGGCGCACCCAAAAAATCACCTGAAAATTTCTACGATATACTTAAATATATCTGGTGGACACTCGATAAATGCTTAACACCCGAAATGATTGAGTACAGCGGTTTAGTTACTGCTGTGGCCTGTGCTAAAGCAGGCGCAACTTTTGTGATCGACCACCATGCATCGCCTTTTGCCATTGATGGCTCTCTTGAAATTCTTGCCAAAACCTTTGAACAGGTTGGTATTGCTCACTTACTTTGCTATGAGATAAGCGACCGCGATGGGAAGGAAATAGCACAAAAGGGATTGGATGAGACCGATACATATCTTAAAAATCATCAAGGGTTGGTTGGCTTACATGCATCTTTTACCCTTAGCAACGAAACGTTAAAAGAAGCTGCCAACATTATGCAGAAACACAGCTCTGGGGTTCATATTCACGTTGCCGAAGATAAGTATGATCAAGAAAGTTGTAAGCAAAATCATAATACCTCAGTAGTTGAAAGACTCAATAGCTTCGGATTTTTAGATTCAAGTAAATCGATACTTGTTCATTGCCTTCACCTGTCCAATTCTGAACGCCAGCTCATTGCAAATTCGCCATGCTGGGTGGCGCAAAACACCGACAGCAACCTTAACAATAATGTGGGCTACTTTAGCAGCAAAGGGCTTAGTGAAAATATCATGCTGGGTACCGATGGAATGCATAGCGATATGCTGCAAAGCATGAAATCGGCCTACTTTGTAGGCCAGAACTTTGATCCCATGAGTCCTGCGCAAGCTTACAAAAGGCTAAGAAATGCTCACCGCTATATCGCCCAAAACGGTTTTAATGGCGATGGCCCCGACAATCTTGTGATTCTGGATTACGACTCCCCCACCCCTATAACTCCCGAAAACCTTGCCGGACACTTTGTTTATGGCATAAACCAAACCCATATTGAACATCTTATTTCTAACGGCAAGCTAATCCTTAAAAACCGAAAGGTAACAACCGTTGATGAAGAGGTCATTTTAAAAGAATCTCAAAAAATGGCCCTGGCTTTGTGGGAAAGAATGAGAGAGTAAGGGTAAAGGATAAAAAGCCTGTCCCGCATTAGCGAAATTCAAAATTCAAAATTTCAGAACCTGTCCCGCTTTAGCGGGATTCAATTTTTGAGTTTCAGGATTCAGCCCCCTGATAACAGTGATTTGATTAAGAAACACAAAATTTATGCTTATCTTTGCTTATTAAAACATAAAAAAGTAGATGAATCAACAAGTATTGGAATGGATAGGATATAGCGCATCGGTTATTATTGCGCTATCAATGACAATGAACTCGATTGTTAAGTTCCGTTGGATAAACCTAACGGGAGCGTTAATGTTCTCAATATATGGTTTTTTGATAGGTGCATGGCCTGTTGGCATACTAAACGGTTTTATTGTGCTAACCGATGCCTATTACCTATTTCAGATTTACTCAAAGAAAGAAGTATTTGAGATACTGGAGGTTCGTCCCGATAACCGTTACCTGATGCGTTTTCTCGATTTTCATAAAAAAGATATTAATCGGTTCTTCCCTGGATTCACCTATACACCTACCGAAAACACCATCAGTTTTATAATCTTACGCAACATGGCTGTTGCAGGCGTATTCATAGCACAGCGTAACGAATCGAAAGCCCTTGAGGTGGAGCTTGATTACGTTTTACCGGAATACCGCGATTTTAAAAATGGGCGCTTTGTTTACTACTGGCTTAGCCAAAAATTTACGGAAGGTGGATATACTAGGGTTTGGGCAAAAGCATTTAACAAGAGCCATAGGAAATACTTACTGCATTTGGGTTTTACCGAATCGGGTGGTGAACATTTTCTGAAAATATTGGAATAATTCCATTAGAGTTGAGCATACTAATTAGAAACGGCAGGATTATAACCTCGGTTGGCGATCAAATTGCCGATCTGTTGGTTGTTGATGGGAAGATTGCTGCCATTGGCAACCAGTTAGAAGCCAATGCTGAAACCACAATCGATGCTCAGGGTATGCTGGTGTTGCCTGGGGGTATCGACCCCCATGTTCATTTGCACCTACCTACACCAGCAGGCTATTCGGCCGATGATTTCCGTACCGGCAGCATTGCCGCCCTAATGGGAGGCACAACCACCATTATCGATTTTGTAACCCCTATTCGTGGGCAATCTATAATCGAAGCGCTAAAAGCTCGAATCGATGAGGCTGCTAACTCGCTAGTTGATTACATATTTCATGTGAGCCCGGTGGAATGGAATAAAAATACGCCCAATGAGATTGAGGAATGCATTGAAATGGGATTTACATCCTTCAAAATCTACATGGCATATAAGGACTCCGTGGGTATAGATGATACAGCCCTTTACCATGTGATGCATACGGTTGCCAAGCTTGGCGGTTTAGTAACCGCCCATTGTGAGCTAGGCGATGATATTGATACCCTAAGAGATTTTTACGCCAATCAGGGCCTTACTACCCCAAAATACCACATGCTCTCACGTCCGTCACGCTTTGAGGCATTAGCAGTAAAACGCGCCATCGACCTTGCCGATCAAACCCAGTGTCCCCTTTACATAGTTCACGTTTCCGCAGCTGAATCGGTTAAGCATATTATTCAGGCCCAAAAAAGCGGTCAACCGCTTTACGCCGAAACCTGCCCTCAGTACCTTCTTCTCGATCAAAACCTATACGAAACCAGCATACCCGAAGCACTAAAGTATGTTATGAGCCCTCCGCTCAGGCAAAGCAATGATAGAGATACCCTTTGGAGCGCTATGGCTAACGGAAATATCCAAACGGTTGGAACTGACCATTGCCCTTTCAACCTTGAGCAAAAGATGGTGGGCAAGGACGATTTCCAAAAGGTTCCTAACGGAGCTGGTGGTGTTGAACACAGGCTGTCGCTACTATTCACCTACGGTGTATTAACCGGTAAGTTAAGCCTAAGCAAACTGGTTGACGTTTTTGCCACCCAACCCGCCAAAATATTTGGGCTTTACCCTCAAAAGGGTGAACTAGCTATTGGTTCCGTTGCCGATATTGTGATTTGGAATCCTAATATAAAAAGAACTATTTCATCAAGAAATCATCATTCCAAGTCCGACATAAGCATTTATGAAGGCTTTGAAACCACCGGTGAGGTAGCACTCTTAATCAAAAACGGAAAAATTGCAGTTGAAAACGGGAAATTGAGCGGAACTCTGCCCAATGGTCAACTACTTAAACACCAATCGGCGAGAACAACAAGCCACTATTATAAAAGAATGGATAATTCAGGTTCCTACAATTGTGGAAGAGTTTAAAGCACAATACTTAGAGCCAAGTTATAAGATACTCGTCGAACTCCGCACCTTTGCTTTCCTCCTTAACTAATTTTACCTGAACCCCATATACCTTGCATTTTCGCACCAGAGTATCGAGCAACCCTACCTGAACATGAGTGTTGAATAGCTGGGTTTTTCGCATTTGAATAGATTTTTCAGTATGTGCGACTATTTCCCAACCTCTTCGTTTCGGATCCTTTACACCTTTCTGTGCCAGCAAAACCAATGCGTTCATTACATCCAGCGGCTTACTCTCGGCATTTACCATATTGGTTTCGAGCATTAGGCTGTAGGTTGATTCACCAATCCTACGGCCAATTTTAATTAGGTTAAATTGTCCCAGCTTCCTTTCAATCCAGCTACATAGCTCCACGTAAACCTTGAATGGAATTTTGTTAGTAGGTTTCGTTAAATCGTAACCACTTACTATCTGAAATAAATCGGGATAATCTGCTTTTTTATCATGGTAACAACCTACAATATCATTTATTGCCCAGGCATCAATGTAAATATCCTCAACTAACTCTTTCATTTTAATAAGTTTTAATCACATTAAAAATAGCATATTGTATGATTAAGCACCAATACTTACCTCAAATTTAGAATTTATGAACAATAATTAATCCCTCTTTAGAATATTCAAATAATGGGGCTTGCAAAAAGCATGAATATTTAAGCTAAACATAAAGTAAAAGATAATATTTGCAGTAAATACATTTTAGCAAAACCAATACCTGTTGGTAAAAAAAGCAGCACGCTAAGGTGCTGCTGATTAAAATGGGTACTACCTTATAACTCTTGGCATATTCCTTTCAATAAGTTTTATAAGAATACCAGCGGGGTTTTTGAACCGATTGGTAAGCATCATGGCTGCAATAATGTATGATTTAAAACCAGCTTCCTGATATGTTTTAATGCGATAACGCTCAAAGGTTTCCTTGCTTACCTCACCCTTAATGCACGATTCGCCCGAAATATCGGCTGGAAGGCAGTGCATGTAAAGGGCATCGGAATTCTTAGTTGCTTTACGAACCTGCTCATTGTACTCCCAATCCTTATACTTAGCGTTATTGGCTAAGCAAACCTGCTCCAGCTTTTTTAAACCATTCCTATCGCCATTCATAAGTAGTTGGGTGCGCTGCTGCATGATATGAAATGGCGCCCAACTCTTAGGGTACACCATATCGGCATCGCGCATGGCCTCGGTCATGCTGTAGTTAACCTTAAAGCTACCGCCACTTTGTGCGGCATTGTTTCTGGCAATTTCAACAATTTCAGGAATAAGGTCGTAGCCTTCGGGGTAGGCTAGCTCCACATTCATGCCAAAGCGGGTCATCAGGGCAATTATGCCCTGTGGAACCGAAAGAGGCTTACCGTAACTAGGCGAGTAAGCCCAGCTCATTACAATTTTTTTGCCTCGCAACGCTTCCAGTGAACCGTATTCGCTGATAAGGTGTAGCAGGTCGGCCATCGACTGGGTTGGGTGATCCATATCGCACTGCAGGTTCACAATGCCTGGCCTAACAGGCAGAACTCCCTGGGCAAAACCCTCGTCGAGAGCTTCGCCAACTTGGCGCATGTACTTGTTCCCCTCACCCAGGTACATATCATCGCGAATACCAATGAAATCGGATAGGAACGAAATCATGTTAGCGGTTTCGCGCACGGTTTCGCCGTGCGAAATCTGCGATTTTTCCTCGTCCAACTCCTGAACTGCAAGCCCCAACAGATTTGCAGCCGAAGCAAACGAAAAACGAGTTCTTGTGGACTTATCCCTAAAATTTGAGATAGCTAAACCTGAATCGAATATGCGGAGCGAGATGTTTTCCTTACGCATCTCCTTAAGAATGGAAGCAACCTGTAGCACAACCTTTAGGTCGTCGTCGCTTTTCTCCCAAGTGAGCAAGAAATCTTTACCGCTTAGGTTTGGTTTGTAGTGATTTAACTCCGTTATTTTTCTAATTAAATCCATATTTCAATGTTTTTATTCGTTTTTAATTATGTTAACTAATTTATCGTTGATAACAAATTTAAAATTTAAAATGACGGTACGGCTTATTTTGTAAATCAACAATCGAAATACCTGAAACAATGTCGTTTGGATAATAAGTCGGACTCTTCCTTTGTCATCCTGAGTTAAACGAAGGATCTCGACTTATCAATTGTTTTGAAATGTTTCGCTCCGCTCAACATGACAATTAACCTTAACTAAACGGCTTTGATACCTGTTTCACAATTCAATTTGTGCAATGCGTAACCTAAATCTCATATGCGAAGGCAGTATAAAAGGCAGCAGCTGCCACCAAATCGCTAATGGGAACTTTCTCGTTAGGTGCATGAGCAAGCACCTCATTGCCGGGGCCAAAACCAATGGTTGGTATTCCATAAAAACCACAAGTCATTATGCCATTGGTGGAAAAGGTCCACTTATCAACCTTTGGAGCATTGCCGAAAAGTTTTTGGAAAGTGCTTACGCCTTTCTGTACAATCTCACTGTCCTCGGGCATTTTCCACGTTGGGTAGTATTTTTCCATTCCGTATTCCAGTCCAGTATAGGCCTTCTCTCTATAGTTTAGCACTTCCACCTTGGCATTCATGCCCTTAATCAACTCTTCAATCTCGGCAACAGCGCTCTCCTTGGTTTCGCCCCAGGTAAGGCGTCTATCAAGATGAATTCGGGCATAGTCCGATACAGCGCAAAGCGAAGGGCTACTGGAAACGAACTCCGTAACGGTGATGCTTCCTTTCCCCAGAAACTCATCGACCTTAAGGCGCTCATCCAGCTTTTCAACCTCGAGGGCTACCTTTGAAGCCATGTAAATGGCATTTTTCCCTCTTTCGGGTGCTGAACCATGAGCGGAAACACCGTAAAAATGAACCTGTATTTCCATTCTGCCGCGGTGCCCCCTGTAAATATTAAGGTTTGTAGGCTCAGTGCTTATTACAAAATCGGGGCTTATTTTATCCTCCTCCACAATATACTTCCAGCAAAGTCCGTCGCAATCCTCTTCCATCACGCTACCTACAAAGTATATGGTTAAATCCCTGTTAAAACCAAGTTCCTTAAGTATTTTGCCAGCCGTCACAAATGAAGCAGGGCCACCTTCCTGGTCAACAGTTCCGCGACCATGTACATACCCATCGCGAAGTTCGCCTCCCAAGGGATCGAACTCCCAGTTCTCCAGATTTCCTATATCAACGGTATCCATATGGCCATCAATGGCAAGAATACGCTTGCCATTGCCAATTCGACCAATTACATTCCCAAGCCCATCGATAAAAACCTCGTCAAAACCAGCCTCCTCCATTTGACTTTTCAGCTCCTGCTGCACATTGCGCTCCTGCGCACTTAAGGATTTAATCTGAACCAAACGGGACAGATTACGTGCAGTATAATCGGCATATTTCTCCGATAACTCCTTTATCTTACTATATACGTCGCTCATTTTATGTTGATTTTGGTACTCAAAATTATTTTTAATTCTACACATTAAAGCAATGAGTATTGATAATTTTTGTAATACCATTTAAATATAGATATTTTTTCTATACATTACAAAATTATTATGCCTTTAATCTTCATTATAACTAAATTGAAAGATATTTTTGCCTAAAAAAATCCTTAGGGAATATCTTAATAAATTTACAAAAAAAAAATAAACATGGGTATGATTTGGCAATTTATTAGTTCAAAAATTGAGCAAAATATTGATGTTTACCTAATTACCGTTGCCGAAACGCTGGGGAGTAGCCCTGGCAAGGTTGGTTTTAAAATGGCTGCGGCTGCCGATGGCAGCCTATATGGCTCAATTGGTGGGGGAATAATGGAATACCAGCTGGTAGAACTTGCACGAAAGGAGTTAAAATCCAAATCTGGCATCAGCTTCTTAAAACGACAGGTGCATTCACATGATGCCGGAGAGGACAAATCGGGGATGATTTGCTCTGGCGAGCAAACCCAAATTTTCAACTACTTATCCAAGGCTAATAATGAAAATGTAAAAAAAATCATTGAACTCATTGAAAATAATAAGCCTGGCAAAATAATACTAACAAACAGTGGGATAGATATCTATACGGGGGAATCCCATTTAAACACTATCGATATTGAGTTCCAAAAGAATGAAAACGCTTTCCGATACAGTGAGCCCATTGAGATTAAGGAAACCGTTTATATTTTTGGTGCTGGTCATATTAGTGTTCCCTTGTCGCAAATACTTGCCATACTGGATTTTAGAGTTGAGGTGTACGATAACCGTAAAGAATTAAGCACATTCATTCAGAACAACTATGCCCACAAAAAGGAGGTTATTGATTACAAGCATGTTTCAGAGCTTATTCCTGAAGGTAAAAATTCGTATGTGGTGATTATGACTTTTGGCCACAAGTTTGATGAGATAGTCTTGAAACAATTACTAAAAAAAAATATCAAATACCTTGGCATGATAGGCAGTAAAAGCAAGGTGACAACCATTTTCGAAAACCTTATTAGCGAAGGCTTTAGCAAGGATAAAGTGGAAAGGGTTTGCTCGCCCATTGGATTACCGATAGGTGGACAAACCCCCGCTGAAATTGCAGTGAGCATTGCTGCTCAAATAGTTGAATGGCGCAATAAACGGTAATTTTACTGTTCAATGATGGTGGCGCCAACCAGCGTTTTAATTTTTTTCTGTTCAGGGTTTCCTGTATAGGTCAAACTTCCACCGGTTCGAACATTGGCATCAATTAGCTCCGAGGCATGTACCTTTGCGCTGGCTCCTGTGCTAACTTTTACAAAGGTTTTAGTAGAAATCAGGTCGATTGCGGAAAGAATACCTCCAGTATTAACGCTTGCCTCATAGCTATTCACTTTACCCCTAAGGCGTACGGTTGAGCCCTGCCCTACGGTTAAATCGGCCGTTTCAGCAACAAGTACACCATCCAACTCGGAACTGGTATTTACCTTAATGGATACATTAGTTGCCCTGAGGGTATCCTGAAGGCTCACCGATGCCGCTGCCGATACGGCAATGGAGCTCAATTCCTTATAGGTGATGTACACGTTGGCAATAACCCTATCGTAAAGTTTGCCCTTAAGCATCAGTTCAAGGGTATTAGCGCTTACCTTAACTGAAATGTCCGATGCAGGAATGCCTTGTGTTTCAACCTTGGCGCTAAGGGAATCGCCTTTAACAAGAAATACCTTAAACTCGCCCCAAACCCGTAGTTTATCGAAGTCATTTAGTGAGTAAACTGCGGTTTGCTGTGCATATCCTATAACCGATACCAGAGAAATACCCAGTGCTACAATTATTTTTTTCATAGACATTTGTTTTAAACCTTACTGTCAAAAGTAACAATCAAATTCCATTCCAATTAGCAATTAACCTTTTTTATCGGTCGAACAAAAGGGGACTATTCGTTGTTTTTTACACAAAGCCTTGACAAAATGACAACTTTCATATCAATTTTAGTAGCAGTAATTTCGTTGTGTGCCTGCACACAAAACATAAAAGATAGCAACATGAAAAACGATGGTTTACGAAATAAATTAACCGATATGCAGTTTTATGTAACCCAGCAAAAGGGTACCGAACGCCCCTTTACTGGCGAGTACTGGAATCATTTTGAACCGGGTACATATGTTTGCGTATGCTGTGGGGCAGAGCTGTTCCAAAGCGACACCAAATTCCACTCAAGTTGCGGGTGGCCAAGTTTTTTCGATAGTAAGTTTGTTGATAACATCAAATTCCAAAAGGATTTGAGCTATGGTATGGTTCGAACTGAGGTGCTTTGTAAAAATTGCGGCGCACACCTTGGGCATGTATTCAACGATGGCCCCGAGCCAACCGGTATAAGGTATTGTATCAACTCAGCTTCGCTAAAATTCATACCAAACAAAAAGGAATAGTCAATGGGTAGTACCACAAAATACATGGCAATGTTTCCGCTACAGGTGTTTCTCCTGCCGGGCGAAGAAATTCCTTTACGCATCTTTGAACCCCGCTACAAACAGCTCATTAACGAATGCAAAGAAACTGGCGATACCTTTGGTATTCCATACGTCAGTAACGATGATATTAAATCCTATGGAAGCGAGGTTGAACTGGTAAACATTGTCGCCAAGAACAGCTTAGGCGAGATGGTAATTCTGATTAAAGCCATTTCAAACTTTCACCTTTTAAATTTCAAGGAAAAATTACCCAACAAGCTCTATGGTGGTGGAATAATTGAATATATCGACGATAAGTTTACCACTACCAACCCCGAACTGGTAGTACTGGTTAAAAAATTAAACCTAAATCTCGATCCTGTTATGGGCTCGCTAATTACTGGGGATTCTGTAAACCTGATGAATGTTGCCAAAGCAATACAGCTCGATTCCAACGAAAAATATACGTTCTATGCCTTGCGTAATGAACAACAAATGGTAAACTATCTAATAAAAAGGCTTAGGTTCATTGAACATATCCAAATGCAGGAAAAACTTCTGGAAAACAATTTCAGCTTAAACTAGAATTTATCTTTCTCCACACATAACAAGTTTTGGTGTGGAACAGCCTTAATATACTTGTCGAATATCCTCAGGAAAAATCTATCGACTACATAAGGGAAACGGGCGCCTTTCCAATGGCTTTGATTAGAAATAAAGGTAAGCGCATAGCCATCGGGACGGGAAACGACCAGTGCTGATGTTCCTGCCATGGAACCTGAACGCCATAGCGTTCCATCATCCTTCACCCAACGCCAACCCAGTGGTTGAAACTTGCCATTATATGTTCCCTTCATGATATCAACCGACTTTTCTGAGAGAATATCGGGAAAATCATTTCCCCCATCAACAGCCATAACAAAGCGGGTAAGGCTTATGGGGGAAATAACCCAGCCACCGGCTGCTCCAAGCGCACGTACATCGTTTCCGCCCCTCGATTTTAGAACACTTTGCATTGAGCCATCAAAAGGAGTTACCTTTTCGGCCTCGGGCACTTCGTAATATCGGACCTCATTATCGTACCTTAAACTATCCCAGTTATTGGCTAAATGTGCATCGTAGATGTTAAGGGGTTCAAAGATTTCATCTTTAACAAAACTCTCATAATCCTTTCCCGATGCTTTTTCGATAACCCTTTGCAGTATCACAAAACCAATATTGCTGTATGAGTTATGAGTACCGGGTTGAAAGTGAAGTCTTTTTGAAAGGGCAAACACAATATAGTCATCAACATCCAAAGGCAAATCCTTACCAAGCTCCCGGGCAATAGCATCCTTTATGAAAAGGTGATCGCCCCAACGGGGAGTCCAGCCGCCTGAGTGGTTTAATAGGTTATGAACAGTAATCTCTTCTACCCTTTTATCCTTATAGTGTAGGAACTTTTCGTCGCTAAGAATACCGTCAGGGCCAAAAACCCTATCATTAAGCCTTAACTTACCCTCCTCAACAAGTTTCATAACGGCTGCGGCTGTGATAAGTTTGGAAATGCTAGCCACACGCATAATATGGTATGGTTGCATAGCAATACTCTCTTCCTTATTAGCCATGCCAAAGCTACGTGCATAAATTATCCTCCCCTTATGGGCTATACAAAAGGTTGCACCAACCAATCCCCACTTATTTACAAACTGCTCAAACTGGCTATTTATTGCAGAATACTCATGGCCGTTGGTAAGAGAATTTTTTACACTCAGTAAATCAACCTTTGCGTATTTCGATGTCTCAGCAATTGAAAATGCCAAAGTCCTATTATTTTTTTTCAGGTAGATACCAATGGAAAATGCCAGTAATCCTACTAGTAATGCTAAAGGCAGAAGCATCGATTTCCTTTCGTTTACCATTGCGATTAAAATGAGACTTTGCGCTGCGAAGATATAAAAAACCATATTCGTAAATAGTTCCTCGCTGTTCGTGAATTGAAAAGGAACGCTGACTACGCCGATTTAGAAGATTTACACTGTGAAACTCAGTGTAAAATCTGTGCAACACTGTGATACTAATTAAGTTGATTGTTGATAGTTGATTGTAAATTCAACAGAATGCAGGTAACAAAAATTGAGTTGATAAGCGCAAATATACAGCCAGCCAAGCACAAAACGCTAAACACTAAACACCTCTCTGTGCACTGCTCACTAAATATTGAATCGCGCTAATGCGGGACAGGTTCTTTTTCCTTTATCCTTATTCTGAGATTCCTCGCAGGCGCTCGGAATGACAAAGGGGCGTTTGTTCGTGAATTGGAATTGAACGCTGATGACGCAGTTTGATGGATTTACACTGTGAAACACCTTGTAAACCCTGTGCAACACTGTGGCAGCTATTAAGTTGATAGTTGATGGTTGAAATCTTCGAAACACTAAATACCAAACACTATTCACCAAACCCCTAACACCATTCTCCTTTGTATGTTGAATGCCCTACACGTTACTATTGCTTTACTGTTTGCATAAGTTTTTCCAAAAGGCTGCAGAATCGGTCAATGTCCTCCTCCGATGTGTCCCACGAGGTCATCCAACGAACCTCGGAACGTTCCTCATCCCACACGTAAAAGAAATACTCCTTTTGAAGTTTAGGTATTAAATCCGAAGGGATTATTGCAAATACAGCATTAGATTCAACTGGTTGAGTTATTTTAATGCCATTAATTTTTGAAACCCTTTCAGCAAGTAGTTTTGCCATTTCATTGGCATGTCTTGCAGTGATATCCCATTGCCCATCTTCAAGATAGGCTAAAAACTGTGCCGAAATGTACCGCATTTTTGAAGCGAGCTGCAAGCCCTGCTTGCGGGTGTACATGAAATCATGCGCTAACTGTTGATTGAAAAAGACAATGGCCTCGCCATACATCATACCGTTTTTGGTACCACCAAACGATAGCACATCAACGCCTGCATCGCGGGTAAATTCCCTGAAACCCATTCTGAGCGAAACGGCAGCATTTGCCAAACGAGCGCCATCCATATGCAAAAACATGTTGTGGGAGTGAGCAAAACCGGCAAGTGCCTGTATCTCATCAACGGTATAAACAGTTCCAAGTTCACTAACCTGCGATATAGAAATAACCTTAGGCTGAGAGTGATGCTGAAAACCGAAACCATGCATATGCTTCTTAATACCCTCAATGGTCAACTTCCCGTTTGGGGTTGGAACTGTTAGCAGCTTACAACCGGTAAACCGCTCAGGTGCACCACACTCATCAACGTTGATATGGGCAGTTTCAGAGCAGATTATGGCGTTATGGGGTTGTGTTATTGCCTTTAGTCCAAGAACGTTGGCCGCAGAGCCAATGAACACAAAATAAACTTCAGTATCGCTGCCAAAAATTTGCTTAAACCTTTCAATTGCTTTCCGGGTAACTGGATCGTCGCCATAGGCAATGGTGTGGCCTTGGTTGACAGCGTTGATTGCCTGGAGAATACGGGGGGGAACCCCCGAATTGTTATCGCTTGCAAATCCACGGGAAAACATAATGTAGATTTTTTTGGTAAAGTTAGCTTTTTTATGGGTAAGCAGCCATCACGATTTCAACTTTCGGATCGTTTGGTAATCAACGTAGTATAGAATTTTAATGGATAAACTGTTATTCTGTGGGCTATTCCAAATCCCCTCAATGTTATTAAAGTAGCGGTACTGGGGGCTATCTAAAAGTTCTTCGGCCTGATTTTTCCATGCAAAAACCAGCTCGCTACCATGTGCAAAGTGCCACTGGTAAAACATATCAATGTTGAAAAGGTTATAGTTGCGGTTTGCCGGATTGGTTATTGAATTGGTTTGCTCTAGCGAGCCGTCATTTTTTAAGGTAAAAAACTCATTGTATTTAAAATGCCTTATGTAGTGGCGTGCCCTTATATTTAGAAACGATTTAGCTGTAAATGCGAGTTGAATATTTAAGGTGTTTGTTATGGTAACCAGTTTTCTGCTTCCAAATAAAATGTTTGAACCGTCGTAAGCGTAATATCCAATATTATTCTGTTCCGATTGGTATGCCCAGCTGTAAATGGTGATTAGCCTATCGGAAAACCTGATTCGGGGACTAAGGCTGTACATATACCCCTTCTGGTTGTACATATCGGCGAACCAAAACGAGAACCTATGATCCATTACAAATGTCCTGCGGTAATCGGGTGAACCCCACCACTGAAGCCATAAAACTCGCGGTGTTTGAAACTTTTGCCCTTCAACGCGTGGCTCATAGTAATCATAACCATAACGTGGATTGTACGATGCATTAAAGCCTCCAGTAAAATTTTGGGTGTTTGTAAATTTTACTCGAAACGCAAGCCTCTGGCTTTGGAAAGCATTAGGGGTGTATAACCAACTATTTGAGAAATCTATCCGGGCCTCCATGTTCAAGATCTTCCAGAATGGCTCAAAAACTTTATAGGATAGATCAACGCCCGAGGATATCACGTTAGGGCTACGCAGATATCCTAGATCGTTTGGATTGTAATGCTCACTCTCAATATTTGCCCAAATATGCCCCTGAATGTTTCCACTAATTTTTGAAATAGAAAGGTTTGACTTGAATCCTTGCTGAACCGAATCGACAAAGCGTTGGCTTAGAGCGCCAACCCCACTAATACTAAAGGATTGCTTCTTGTTTTTTAAATTAAATTCGGTAGCCGTAACATTTGCAGTAAAGCTATCGATAGGGCAGTAAACATTGGTATTTATTAAGCTTACATACGAGTTATTCGGAATATTCTGGTCAAAAACAGTAATGTTATAATTAGTAAAACCCTGTGTTAGTAGCTTTCTCCGTTTACCAGAAACAGTATCGAGTATTTCAGCATAGGTATTCTCTGTCATGGCATTGAAAAAGCCAAAACCAAGACCATTGGCAAAACGCCCCGATAATTTACTGGCATTAATCATTTTGGCTTCCAATGGATTTTTTTCAACAATCTCATTAGCGTTCAGCGCGTTGTAAATTGTATTGTAATGAATAGGGGTTCCCCCTATGCGGCGCGAGTAGAAAATGCCTGCTTTCCCAAATAGTTCCGTACCCTCAGTAAAGAACTGACGGGCCTCATCGTACTTAACCTCAAAAGGAGTAAGGTTTAGAACCTTATCGTCGGATCGGACCTGACCAAAATCGGGAATAAGGGTTACATCAAGGGTAAAACTCTGAGCCAAACCCAACTTTAAGTCCATACCACCCGAAACTCTTGAATCTAAACCTTTTGTGCCTGCATACTGGTCAACATAACCGGAGATATAGGGCAAAAACGATAGCCGAAGCGGTGGTTTAATTCCTGAAATACCTTTAAGAATACCAGACTGGGTAATAAAACCCGCTTGAGCATTATCGACAAAGTTCCATGTACTCACCTCATTTTTACGCTTGATTAACCTTGAAAAATTGATTCCCCAAATCTGATTTTCGTTCATAGCAAACCGAAGCGCGCTATAGGGAATCTTCATCTCCACAGTCCACCCCAAACTGTCGAAACCTACGGCACTTTCCCACACAGCATTCCAGTTTCTATCGCTTTTGTTTGAGGTTAGCTTAATATCGGTTTGAACACCCGATGCCGAGACAGTAAACTGCAAAAAATTTACACCATCGTTATATGTACTTATAAAAACACTAAAAGCATCGGAACGTAACCTATCGCTGTTATCGCGTTGTCCCAGTTCCCTGAAAATGCTATCGGGAGCCGTGTCGTAAAGCCGTGCACCAATGTAGATGGCAAAGTCGTCGTAAAGTACCCTTACCTCTGATTGTTGCGATGCCTTTAGTCCATTATAGGGCTCATAAATGGTAAAATTACTGGCAACATCTGATTTGTTCCAAGCTTTTTCATCGAGCCTTCCGTTAATATTAATATGTTCAGTAACCCTAATGACGTAAATTTCACGTGTAATCCTTAATGAGTCCGTGTTACGACCTCCTACAGCAATATTTCCCGCAAATAAAGAAAGGGAAAAAAATAAAATCCACCTTTTCATTCCAAAAAATCCCAGATTATTTTTTACTAGTAAGAATTTTAAAGGTGGAAATGGTTTAAACCGCTACAAAAAAATACCCCAAGCGGGGTATTTTTACTAAAAGTATTAATTAAACCAGTTTACCTGACTCTGGATGATTCCCTAACTATAAGTTGAGTTTTTAGTATTTCAGTAACAGGAGGTTCGGGTTTTGCCTGGGTAATTCTACGGATGAGCTGCTCCATGGCTTTCTTACCCATCTCAAACCCGGGTTGGTTAACGGTGGTAAGGGTGGGCTCAACCATAAGGGATGTTTGATCGTCGCCAAAACCTACAACTGCAACATCTGTTGGAATTTTATACCCATTACGCAATACTACCTTCATGGCTCCTGCTGCGGTGAAATCGTTAACGGTAAAAATTGAATCGAACTTTAACCCGCTATCAATTAACTTTTGGGTCTCAACCAAAGCCGATTGGAAAGTATCACATGGGATAATGAGACGCTCGTCAATTACTACCCCATTATCGCGCATGGCTTTCAGGTAGCCGTTAAGGCGATTTTGACCGATTAATCGGTTTTGCGGCCCGGCAAAGTGAACAATCTTCCGGCGACCCTGAACAATAAGGTGTTCAGTGGCTTGGTAAGCACCATCAAAATCATCAATAATAACCTTGTCGGCCTGTATTTCATCAACGGCCCTGTCGAAAAACACAATAGGAATACCCTCCTCCTCAAACCTTTGGAAGTGATCGTAGTTAGCCGTTTCCTTGGATACCGAAACTAAAATGCCATCAATAATGCCGTTTAAAAAAGTATCGCATGCAGCCACCTCGCGGCTATAATCCTCAACCGATTGGCTTATCATCACGCTGTAACCATTTTCATTGGCCACCTCTTCAATCCCACTGATAACCGAGGAAAAAAAGAAGTGCACAATTTCAGGGATAATAACCCCAATTACGTTGCTACGCTGATTGCGAAGGCTAAGGGCGATAATATTAGGTTTGTAGTTGTACTTGGCAGCCAACTCGTTAACCAACCGCTTGGTTTCCTGGCTAATGTCCGGATGGTCCTTTAGGGCACGCGAAACGGTTGAAGGGCTTATACCCAACTCACGGGCAATGTCCTTGATGGTAACCTGGCTCGATTTCATTTTGAAAGCATTTGAACTAATTGACAAATAAATTGTTAGTTATTTACTACTGTTATTACATTCCTAACAAATATACTACTAAAAACCAGCTATAAAAGCTACTCGCCCAAAGTAATATTTTTTTATCAAAGTACAAACGTTTGCGGTATCGTTTGCGTATTTTTTAATCTAAAATAGACAATATTCACATGAGGTAGAGTAAATATTTGATAACTTTCAGGTGAAAAATTTTAACCTAACCATAAACATAATTTACATGAAAATCAAAATTTTTTTGAGATCTATGGTTGTCATGTTAACCCTTTTAGTCCATCAAGGGTTAGCATTTGGCCAAGGCCTAACGGTGACAGGAACCGTTACCGATGCGGCCACAAAAGAACCCCTGCCTGGTGTATCGGTATTTGTTAAAGGTACTACAATTGGAACAATTACCGATCTTACTGGTAAATATTCAATAAAACCACAATCGAATAACGATGTGCTGGTTTTCAGTTTCGTTGGGTACGAAACATTTGAAGCCCCCATTAATGGGCGTTCAATTATCGATGTTGAATTAGCCGTATCTACAAAAGTAATTGACGAAGTTGTGGTTATAGGCTATGGTACAGTTAAAAAAACCGATTTGACCGCTTCGGTGGCATCGGTTAGCTCTAAGGATTTTAACAAGGGTGCCATTACCTCACCACAAGAATTGCTTGTTGGTAAGGCCGCCGGCGTTGTTATCACTACTAGCAGTGGTGCACCAGGTAGCGGTGCTACCATCAGGATCCGTGGTGGATCATCGCTAAATGCATCAAACGATCCTTTGCTTATTATTGATGGAGTTCCCATTGATAATAATAATGTATCGGGAAGCAGCAACCTGCTTTCGTTTTTGAACCCTAACGATATCGAGACGGTAACCGTTCTGAAAGATGCTGCTTCGGCATCAATATATGGTTCGAGGGCTTCAAACGGTGTAATTCTCATTACAACTAAAAAAGCCAAGGCGGGTTCACCTTTCAGGGTTTCGTACAACGTTAACACATCTCTTTCGAGTGCCATTAAATTCATCGATGTTTACTCGGGTGATGAGCTAAGGCAAATTGCTTACGATAAGCGTGAGCTATACGGTGTCGATAAACTTTTGCTATTAGGCTCTGAAAATACTAATTGGCAGAAAGAACTTTTCAGAACTGCTCTTTCACAGGATCACAGCATTGCAGTAAGTGGCTCAACAAAGCACTTACCCTATCAGGCAACTATCGGTTACACCAACCAGAGTGGTATCATGAAGAATACCGATATGCAGCGTGCAACCGGTTCGATAACTTTGAATCCATCGTTTCTTAACAACACCCTCAACATCACGGTTAATGCAAAGGGAATGTCGACCAAGCATAATTTTGGTGATGAGGGTGCACTTGGTTCAGCTTTGAACATGGACCCCACACAACCCATATACGATGGCAATGAATTTTCAAAGGGATACTACCAGTGGGAAAACTATGGTGCTAACCTTGGTACTCCCAACCCTGTTCAGCAGTTGATGGATGTTGACAATAAAGCGGATGTTATTCGTTTCATGGGGAACTTCCAGGTTAACTACAAACTTCCTTTTGTTGAAGGGCTACAGGCCAATTTAAATATGGCTACTGATTATTATAAAGGCGAAGGACACAACAACAGGCCTTTCTATTCGCCCAATACACTTCGTGGTCAGTACCTCGGAAGATTGAACGACTACAACAGCACCAACAAGAATAATCTGTTGGACTTCTACCTAAACTATAATACTGAATTAGGATTCCTAAGCAGTAAACTTGACGCTACTGCTGGTTATTCATGGCAGCACTTTGAAAGAGAGGGCGAATCATTTACCCGCAGTCAGCTTGTTACTCCAGATTGGCCCTACAGGGAAGAAAAGAGTTCATACATAACCGAAAATTATCTTGTTTCATTCTTTGGCCGTGTTAACTACTCAATTCTAGATAGGTACTTACTCAGCGCTACCGTACGCTACGACGGTTCATCGCGTTTTGCCGAAGGCAATCGCTGGGGTTTATTCCCATCGGCAGCTTTTGCTTGGAAAATCAAGGAAGAATCATTCCTGAAGAACGTTGATCTGATTTCTGACCTTAAATTCCGTCTAAGCTGGGGTGTTACCGGTCAGCAGGATATTTTCAACGATTATCCAGCACAAGCAAGGTACATTGCTTCATCTGAAGGTTCGTACTATCCAATCGATGGTGAATTCCGTCCTACTTTGAGACCAAACGCCTACGACCCCGACATTAAATGGGAAGAAACAACAACCCAAAACGTTGGTATCGACTTTGGTTTCTTAAACAACAGGATCAATGGTTCATTCGATTTGTATAAACGCGAAACCAAAGACCTTTTGAACGTTGTTAACATACCAAGCGGAAGCAACTTCTCAAACGTACTTTTAACCAACGTAGGTAGCCTCGAAAACAAAGGTTTTGAAGTAGCGTTGAACGTTATTCCCGTATCAACCAAGGATATGAATTTAACCCTAGGATTCAACCTAACCTACAACAGGAATAAGATCACCAAGCTTTTGTTGTCCGACGATCCTAATTTCATCGGTATTCTTTACGGTGATGCCTTTACCGGTCAAAAGCAGGTTACCCGTGTAGGCGAAGCTGCTTACTCATTCTTTGTAAACAAACAGGTTTACGATGCTAATGGCAACCCAATTGAGGGGCTATATGTTGACCTATCGGGTGAAGGAGGGATAGTAAGTGGCGATAACGCCGATAAGTACATCTATCATAATCCTAACCCCGATTACCTAATGGGATTCAACATACGTTTCAGCTATAAGAGTTTCGATATTTCAACCTCGAGCCGCGCTAGCATAGGTAACTACGTTTACAATGGTATAGCTGCCGGCGCATCGTACGATCAGATGTATCAAATTGGATACTGGAAGAATTTCACCACACAGCTAAGCGATACTCGCTTTGTAAAACGCCAATTCACGAGCGATTACTTTGTTGAAAATGCTTCATTCCTGAAGGTGGACCACATTACTGCTGGATATAACTTCAACAACATCCTCAACAAGATTAACCTACGTGTAAGCTTTACCGTTCAAAACGCTTTGACCCTTACCAAGTACAAAGGCATTGATCCTGAAGTAAACGGTGGCGTTGACTACAGTTTTTACCCAAGACCTCGCACTTTCATGTTAGGACTTGGTTTCACATTCTAAAAATCAAAAACATCATGAATATGAAGAAAGTTAAAATATTGTTCGGAATCTTTCTAGCATCGTTAGTAATTACCGCATGTGTGAAAGATCTTGATGTGAGGCCCAAGGATCCCAATTCAATCCTTTCGGGAAACCTTGGCGACGACCCTGCCTACATGAAACAGGTACTAGGTAAAATTTACGCTAGTTACATAATTGCAGGTCAAGGAGCAAATGGCGGTCCCGATATCGATGCACCTGACGAAAACTTCTTTACTACCAGTCGTGCTCTTTGGAACCTCCAGGAAATTACTACCGACGAGGCAATTTGTGCGTGGGGTGATGTGGGAATTGCCGATCTGAATACTCAAACATGGAGTGCTCAAAACCCATTCCTTACAGCCCTTTATCAACGGTTAAGCTTAACCATTACCTATGCTAACGATTTTATAAGGCTAACCAATGGTAGTTCTGATACTGAAGTTCAACGCTACAACGCTGAAGCTCGTTTCCTAAGGGCTCTTGCATACTACTACCACATGGATCTTTTTGGTAACCCTCCCTTCACTACCGATAAGGATGGCGTAGGTAAGTATTACCCCACCCAGCTCGATGAAAATGTAGGTGAGGCACGCAAAAAACTCTTTAACTACATTGTATCGGAACTTAAAACTATCTCCCCAAAACTAGCATCCCCCGGTGGCGTCTCTACACAGGCAAACCGTGCCGCAGCATGGATGTTGCTTGCACGTACCTACCTGAATTCCGAAGTTTACACAGGAACTGCAAAATGGGACAGTTGTAAGATTTATAGCGACAGCGTTATCAATTCGGGCGCTTACTCATTGGCAACCAATTACCGCCAAAACTTTAGCGCTGACAATAACTACCCCGTTAACCCTGAAATGATTCTTGCATGGGAACAGGATGGTATCCATACACAGGGATACGTTGGAACTACTTTCATCATTCAATCGTGCAGCGATGCTACCTATATCAGAGCTGAAGATTACCACGGATTAACTTCAAATACCAACTGGAATGGTAACCGTGCTCGTTTGCAATTTGTTGAGCAAATGCGTGGCTTAACCAACCCTGGTTGGACTGAAGGCCAGGACCTACGCGAACTTTATCCTGACGATACACGTGTTTTCTTTAAGGTTAAGAAAGATACCGATATACCTGCTGCATCCTCAAGCGGCGATTATGGTATAGGCGTTTACAAATTTACTGCTCTAAATAGTGATGGTTCACAGCCTGCCAATTACAACCCAGCTTTTGCCTGCACCGATTTCCCCGTATTCCGCTTGGCCGATGCATACATGATGAGGGCTGAAGCAAACTTCCACCTCGGTAATATTGATGGTGCGCTAAGTGATATCAACTATGTACGCGATCGTGCATTCCAAGGTGGTGATTTTGGCCAAACCCCTACAAACACCTATCGTTTAACCTCACTTACCCTCGATGATATTCTGAAGGAAAGAGGTCGTGAGTTTTATTACGAGGCTCATCGTCGTACCGATTTGATCCGTTTCGGAAAATTCACCGGTGGATCGTACCTATGGCAATGGAAAGGCGGTGTAAAGGAAGGTACTGCAACCTCTGAACATTTGAATTTATTCCCTATACCAGCTGCTGAGGTTTCGGCTAATCCTTACATCACGCAAAACCCCAATTACTAATTATTACAAAAACAATGAACACCATGAGAAGTAAAGTGATAAAATATTTTGGGATAGTTGGATTGCTGGGTTTGCTAGCTAGCTGCGAGAAGGATGGTGAAATGGTTACCATGCTTTCGGAACCGATTCCTCCAACTATCGTTTCAATGCCTGAAATGAAGTTCTATCGAACCGGCGATCCTAACCAAATTGTTGAATTTAAGTGCACTCCTGTTGATCCTGGGTTTAAAGCGTCGGCTACCTATTTTCTTGAAATAGCTCCTGCTGGTAGTGAATTCGCAAACCCACTTCAACTATATTCTGGGCCGCAAGATACACTTATCTCCTTTAAGGTTAGTGAACTTAACGCTAAACTTTTAACTGTTTTCGATGGCGATAAAGAAACAAATGCTGAAGTTAGAGTTAGAGCAATTCTAACCGTTGATGCTGGAACAGGTGCTCCTGGAACTGGGACCAATCCCTTTTCATATACATCAGCCTCATTGGCAACAGTTGTTAGGCCATACGGTTTACCTCGTCTAGATCTTATTGGAACAAGCTATGAAAATTGGATAGAATCGCCCAATGCCGATGGATTATACAGCGGATTTGTAAAACTTAGTTCAACTGAACCCTTTACCCTCAAAAATCCCGATGACGATAAGGTTTACGGTTTAAATGCAGATGGTACCGCTTTCGTAGAAAATGAAAGCAATAGTCTTGCCTCACCTGAAACTGGTTGGTATAAGTTGGCAGTAAACCTAAACGATGGATCATTCTCGCTTGACGCCCACATGTACGGTGTTGTTGGTTCAGCTACACCTAATGGTTGGGGTTCACCCGACATCAAAATGGATTATAACCGCAAAAAAGGATTCTGGGAAGTTACAACCGATCTTGGTGTTGGTGAGATTAAGTTCCGTAAGAACGACGGTTGGGCTTGGAACCTAGGCCTTGACGGAACTGATGGTCAATTGAAGCATGATGGTTCTGACATTCCTGTTCCTAGTGCTGGAAAATATTACATTACACTTACTATTACCCAGTACGAAGAACCAAACGAAGCTGGTTTTTACACTATGACTAAACTTAACTAATCTAAAATGGGTAACGATGAAACGCTATATAATTACAAAATTATCTGTCCTCGCTCTTACTCTTGCTACGGTTGGATTTGTAGCATGTACTAAGGAAACAGCAGATAATAGGCTAGCCCCAAACCTTGCCACTACTCAGGTAATTGATATTACCAGTAACTCAGCAACTATTGTGGGCTACATAATCGCAGGAACCGAAAAATTCACTAAAAGGGGAGTATGCTATAGCACTACCCCTGACCCAACCATTAACAACGATACCGTTCATTGGGTTGACAATGGTGAAAAAAAAGCTACATTCCAGGTTACAATCAGCGGTTTAACCCATGTAACTACATACTACGCAAAGGCTTATGCCAAATTAGGCAATGAGGTTAAATACGGTGAAGAACTTTCGTTTACAACTCTACCCATTCTACCAACAGTAACAACTGCTGATATAACCGATATTACAAGTTCATCAGCTAAAAGTGGAGGTGAAGTAACGGATAATGGTGGAGCAACAGTTACTGCTAGAGGTGTCTGTTGGTCAACATTACCCAATCCTACCATTGCTAATGAAAAAACTACTGATGACAATGGTGATGGGACATTTACAAGTAGTATAACCGGTTTAATGCCAAATACCACATACTACGTAAGGGCTTATGCTACAAATAGCGCAGGTACCGCCTATGGTGAACAAAAGGAGTTTACCACACTAAACATTACCAAGTTCTGGGTTGTTGGTGATTACAACGGCTGGGACAATTCCGATAATGCCAAGTACATCATTTCATCTTTAACTAGTGGTAACCAAGCTGAAGGATACGTTTACCTAACTGCTGGTGGTATTAAGCTGGTAACCGACCATAGCTGGAGCGACCTGGCTACCTTTGGCGATGATGGTGCTTATTCAGGAATATTAGCAAATCCAGGTGTTAACATTCCTGTAGCTTCGGATGGCTATTACCGTATCCGCGCTAATAGAGTTGATATGACATACGAATTGCTAAAAACTGAATGGGGAATAATAGGTAGTGCAACACCTGGTGGTTGGGGCGATGAAACCCCTCTGCAATACGACCAGACTCTTGATTTGTGGTTTGGAGGTATGCACCTTACCGATGCTGAAGTTAAGTTCAGAGCTAACAATAACTGGGAATACAACCTTGGTGGTGAAATTAATGCGCTTTCGTATGATGGGGCCAACATACCCATTGATCTGGAAAATGACTATGCTATCACCCTCGATTTAAGCACACCAAACGAATACAAGTGCAGCATTAACCGTTGGGGTATTATTGGTAGTGCAACTGCCGATGGTTGGAATTCTGACCAAGATATGACTTGGGATGCTGATAATGGAGTATTTACTGCAACTTTAGATTTGGTTGCCGGTGAAATTAAGTTCAGAGCTAACGATAGTTGGGATTATAACCTTGGAGGCCCACTCAATGCCATTGAACCCGATGGTGCCAATATTCCTATTTCCGCTGATGGTAATTACACTATTACCCTGAATCCCTGGACAAAGGTTGCAACAATAACTATGAACTAATTATTACAATAAAAAGAGGGCTGTCTCATATTAAGGGGCAGCCTTTTTTAAAATCAAACTATCTATAACTATGAAAAGTTTTTTTATCTCTATTATATTGATAATTTTTATAGCATTTGCCCTCAATGCCCAGCCCATTACCGTTACCCCGGCACTACCTACCGATGCCGACGCGGTAACAGTAGTTTTTGATGCCACTAAGGCATCGCGCCCCGACCTGGTGGGCTACACGGGCGATGTTTACGCTCATACAGGTGTTAGGATTGACGGTAATA
>DSBV01000010.1 GCA_011045955.1 Bacteroidales bacterium
CGAACGCACGACCCTCCCGCCCACAGGCGGGATGCGCTAGCCATACTGCAGGGAATGAAAAAAGGAGGCTGAATTGCCTCCTAAATTTCACCCGTCGGGGTGGTGCGACTCGAACGCACGACCTCCTGCTCCCAAAGCAGGTGCGCTAACCAACTGCGCTACACCCCGAACTTTAAACTTTCAGCGGAGAGGGGGGGATTCGAACCCCCGGTACCCCTTGCGGAGTACGACGGTTTAGCAAACCGTTGGTTTAAGCCACTCACCCACCTCTCCGGGCTAACTTAATAAGCCTTGCTTCCGCTAAAAGCAACGCAAAAGTATAAAATCTTATTTTATGTGCAAAATAATTACAAAAAAAAGAGGGATTACTCCCTCTCTTCAATTGATTATCAGTTTACTTATAGTTACTTCTTTTTAGGCTCGTTGCCTGATTTGGCTATGTTATCGCGCATGTTGGTATCGGCTTCAATGTTCTTTAAGCGGTAGTAGTCCATCACCCCTAAATTACCGCTGCGGAATGCTTCGGCAATAGCCTTAGGAATCTCAGCCTCAGCCTCAATTACCTTGGCACGTGCTTCCTGTGCTTTAGCCTTCATTTCCTGCTCAAGGGCTACTGCCATTGCCCTACGTTCTTCGGCCTTAGCCTGTGCAATATTTTTATCGGCATTAGCCTGGTCCATTTGTAAAACGGCACCAATGTTACGTCCAATATCAATATCGGCAATATCAATCGAAAGGATTTCGAAAGCGGTTCCGGCATCTAATCCTTTGTCGAGAACTGTTTTGGATATTTTATCGGGGTTTTCGAGTACTTCCTTGTGGCTAAGCGATGAGCCTATAGCGGTAACAATGCCCTCGCCAACACGAGCCAAAACGGTTTCCTCGCCGGCACCACCAACCAGTTGCTTGATGTTTGCCCTAACGGTTACGCGAGCTTTAGTAATGAGCTGAATACCATCCTTTGCAACGGCTGTTACAGGAGGTGTGTTAATTACCTTAGGATTAACTGACATCTGAACAGCTTCAAATACATCTCGGCCGGCAAGGTCAATGGCAGTAGCCATTTTAAAATCGAGGGGTATATTGGCCTTTTGGGCCGATACCAGGGCATGAACAACCTTAGAAACCCTACCACCAGCCAGGAAATGGGCTTCCATCTCGTTCCGGTTAAGGGTAAGGCCTGCTTTTGTTCCTTCAATCATGGCTTGAACTATTACCCGTGGCGGAACCTTACGCCAGCGCATGAAAATAAGTTGCAGGAGCGATATCCTAACTCCCGATACCAGCGCTTGGAACCATAGCCCAACGGGTACAAAGTAGAAAATTATCCATAAGCCTACAACGCTCAGGGCAATAATCAGAAGTAATGCGCCAATTTCATTCATAGTTTTGAGTTATTTAGGTTTAACAATGATTTTATTTGTTTCAACATGCACCACAACAATGGGTGTGTTTGGGTTTATAAGTTCACCTATGGTGGAAACCTCTATGGTTTTACCCTTAATGGAGGCTTTGCCCATTGGTGCAAGACGGCTTATTGTAACTCCTTCATCGCCCACCTGTATTTCGTTCTTCAATTCATCAACAGCTTTTGAGTTGAGGCTTGTTTTGAGCGAAACACGTTTCCAAGTTCTTGCCCTTAGCGAAAAAACAAGCGTTGCAATTGATGCAATGGTTGTAAAAAGAAGTGTTAAATGCCCTGTTGTGGTTCCATGGTCGGTATATGCAGAGTAAACAGCGTAAATAATGATTAAAAAACCACCAATGCCGGCAACTGTAATACCGGGAATCATAAAGAATTCCAACACCAGCAAGAAAAGACCTAAAGTAATGAGAACAATAATCCAGAACATAGTTTTTTTTAGTTTGATGCAATGGTAGCGCTAAGCCCGCGGCGATGCAGTTCGTTCATCATACCCTCAAGCGTTTCAAAGTGGCCATGCTTGATATCGCACTTCCCTTTGAAATGTGTAATAAGGGCACACTGCTCTGCCTGATGGGGATCGTGGTTGCAAACCTCAACCAAAGTATCAATTACATAATCGAAAGTGTTAACATCGTCGTTGTGAAGGATTAAAACGTACTCATCTTCTGCCGAAGGCAGAAGTTTTCCATTACCCTGAACCTTTTCCTTGACTGCCATATCACATAAATATTTTAGGCTAATATAACTATTTTATGGTGTAATATCAATAACAATTGCCTTGAGCATTCCGCTAACAATCAGATTTTCCTTTACGCGGTTGGCCTCTTCGATACTGTTAAAATTTCCAATGATATAAATGATATCGCCATTGGCATCCACCTTACGGGTAAGTTCCTTGCCCTGTGAGAGGTTGCGAACGGTATTCGTTTCCGAGTCAGTTAAGGGGTTTTTGTAACGCCCAACTTCTACTATGAACAAGCGGTTATCTGGTTTTGATAGTTGAACCTGCTGCGCAGCGCCCTCAAGTTGCTGTGCACGCTGGGTGGTAATGCGTGTTCCGTTGAGCCAGGCCACTATAAAAGCATCTTTGAAACCCTTTTGTTTAATCTTAGCAAGTGCTTTTTCAGCATCGGAGTAGCGGGTAAGGTTACCTATGTAGTAGCGAATGATGTTTCCGGTTTTGTAGCCATATACAGGAACCATTCCTTTAAAGAATGTAGGTTTTTGTGGGGTGCTGAATGCGCCAATTTGAATACGATAGATTACCCCACTGGGAAGTGATTCATCAATGGGTATTGGCTTTTCGTCGGAATAGTAGGGTTTGTCGGTAATGCCAAAGTCATGGGGTATTTCGTCAACTATGGCTATGGTTGGTGTAGTTTGTTTAATGGCCGGTTCATCTTTTAGCGTCGGCCAGTCTACTGCAATTTCCTCCTCCGTTTTGTTAGTTTTCTGATCATCCTGTTCAAGGGTTAGGCTTGTTTGACCAAAAATATTTCTTTCAAGCTTAATAACATTACTCAGTAGTTGCTGTTCCATTAGGCGTAATCGCCAAATTTTTGCAAAGGCAAAGTCCAGTTGCATTAACCCAAGGTCGCGTAAAAGTGAAGCCTCAAAAATACTTTCTGTTTGACCTGCCGAATCAAGGTTGTTAAGAATAGCAACTGCAGCCCTAAAGTTATTTTGGGCGTTAGTGGTAAGTTTTCGAATCTCTTCGTCGCGATTACCGCTTTTTACACGGGCAACCTCAATGCAATCGGAGTAAATTTGATATTTTTTATCCCAATACTTTTTAAACTGGTTGGCGTATTGTTTCATGGCAGCTATCAGCTGATTGTACTCGGTAGCGCAGGCATTGTTGTTGCCATTTATAGTGAGGCATTTATTGTAAGCATCTCTTCTCTCTAAGGCTGAGTTTCTAAGGCGTGTAAGTTGGGGAGTTAATTTTTCGGCTTCGGCCAGTCTATTGATTTCATCGGTACGAAAAACGGTTGGGGCAAACTGTGCCTGGTAGATAAAATCGGGATTATCAGCAATAAACGAGGAGTTGCTTTCGCCTTGCGGCTTGCGTTTTCCGGTAAGGTATTCCTGCTCAATTTGGCTTGCACGGGCAAATTGATTGTCGGCTTCCTTTTGTGCAGCGAGCATATCGTCCTCAACCTTGGTTACCTGTTTTTCGAGCCTTACCCGTTGCTCAGCGGTGGTAACATAGTCAAATCTCCCTCGCAGGTCTTCTAATTTAATTTTGAGTGAGTCGGCAAGTTTTTGGGCGGCAAAGCCTTTGGCTAAAACCCGGGCATACTCAGGATCGCTCTCAACGGAATTGAATTTTGCCGCCTTTGTATTCTCAAAAGGTTCGGGTTGAGTTTTTTTAACCTCAATTATAGTTTTGGTTTCCTTTGTGGGTATGCTTGGTTTTTTTTCTGTTGGATTAAGTTTTGCTATTGAGAGCAATTCCTTGTAACTGCTGGGTGTGCGTCGGGTAGGGTTGATGTCGTTTCGGATAAGGAATACGCTTAGGGTATCGGGCATGTGTAGCCGGTTCGATGTGAAACATGCCAGGGTATCGTTGCTTCCGGTGAGGAATAGAAAGTCATCGTAGGTTGAGTTTATTGGGAAACCTAGATTTTCAGGGGTGCTCCACTGTTTATTTTTAGGATTATAAACCGATTTGTAGATATCGTAACCTCCCATTCCGTAATGCCCCTGTGAGGCAAAGTAAAGGGTAACCCCATCGGGCATAATAAATGGGTACTTCTCGTTCATCGCCGAATTAATAATATCGCCTAAATTCTCGGGTTTGCTCCACTTGCCATTGTCAAGCAGTTGGATGCGAAAAATATCCGTTCCCCATGCAGTAGATTTGCCGTAACTGGAGTAGTAAAGGTAATCACCGGGTTTGATACTCTTGGGGTAAAACATTACAGACGTGTAGTTCATCTGTTTATCGATTGCGGTGCGAAGGTTTTCAGGAACAGGTATAAACGAACCATCGGGTAAAAGCGATGAGTAAAAGTTTAGAAAGTTGTTGGGATTTGCTTCTTTTCTGTCGAAAACAGTAGGGTTATAAACATATCGGGTAAGAAAAGAACCGTTTTCGCAGGTAGTAACAAGTTTTTCAACTTCGTTGAGTTTAATATTGGGCGATCCACCATTCACTACAAATCGGCGGTAGTAATCAATAGCATCGTTAAACTGGTACAATAGCCGCAAGGCTTCGGCGAGGTGAAAGTAAACCATCGTACTTAGCTCGGCAGTGGATGCTTCCTTAAGGTATTTTAGAGCCATCTCTACATCTCTTGTTCCGTAAAGGTAGCATATACCCAATGCATATTTTATTTCAGGATCGCGAGGGAATTGGTCAAGCAATTCCAGGTAGATGGAGATTGCTTTGGTGTAGTCTTTGGAGTCTAGTAATGAGTCGGCCAAGGCTCTCCGCATCTCTCTGCTTTTTGCTACGAAACTATCTACCTGACACCACGATGTAGCCGATGAAAGAAAAAATGAGAGTAAGGCTATTATTTTCAACCACTTCATAACTTCAATGAGTTGGAATATTTTAAGGCATTCAAATATAGTGTATTAAAGCTAAATTGAAAAATATTAGTTTTTAAAGTAGGGTATTTTTAAAAAGAGTTGTAGTAAATGAAAAAGATAGTAACTAAGCATAAAACTCCTAGCCATGAAAGTAAATCAAAGCATAGCAATAAGCGAAAACGGGTTTGTTTTTAATCCCGTAACAGGCGACTCGTTCACTTTAAATAACACCGGTATGCAAATTATTGCAATGCTCAAATCCGGTAAAACTATCGAGCAGATAAAAGAAGCCCTTTTGTCGGAGTATGACCTAGATGCTTTGGTACTGGAACGATATTTACAGGATTTTATAACCGATTTGAAACGCAATTATTTACTGCTAGAAGAGTAAAAGTTATGGACCGGAAAAAAATTACAATTGCAATAACTGGACTAAACAACATCGATAGTCCTGGCCCTGGTATGCCAGTTGTTAGAGGCATAAAAGAATCGACAATTTTTGATGCTCGAATAGTAGGGCTTGCATATGATCACCTTGAACCGGGAATCTACATGAAGGAGTGGGTAGATAAAACCTACATGATTCCATATCCATCAAAGGGCAAAGAGGTTTTGTATGAAAGACTAAAAGAAATTCATGCTAAGGAGAACCTTAACCTTATAATTCCCAACTTTGATGCTGAACTTTTTTCGTTCATCAAATTAGAAAATCAAATAAATCAGCTCGGCATTAAGACGTTTTTGCCCACCCTGGAGCAGTTTGAAGAACGGCATAAATCGAATTTGCCTGAGTATGGTAAAAAGTATGGGGTTAATATTCCCAAAAGCGAGGAAGCTTTTAGCATGAACGACCTCACAAATATTTTACGTTCTTTTACCTATCCTGTAATGATAAAAGGGAAGTATTACGACGCCTATAAGGCATACTCCCCTGAGCAGGCCCAAGCCTATTTTTCAAAGTTATCAGCAAAATGGGGGTATCCAGTTATAGTTCAGGAATATATTGATGGAACCGAAGTTAATGTCATTGCTCTTGGCGATGGGAAAGGGCAGGTGATTTCAGCCGTTGCAATGCGCAAGCAGTACATAACAGATAAGGGAAAAGCCTGGGGGGGAGTAACCATCTCGGACGATTCAATGCTTGAGCTTACCCATAAAATTATTTCACAAACAAAGTGGAGGGGCGGGATGGAGCTGGAGCTTATAAGAACTGCCGATAGCAAACTGTACATACTTGAAATAAACCCACGAATTCCTGCATGGGTTTACCTTGCTGTGGGTGCAGGACAAAACTTGCCCGAAGCACACGTAATGCTTGCTTTGGGAATGGATGTTAAGCCTTATAAATCTTACGATATCGGAAAAATGTTTATCCGATACTCGTGGGATATGATTGTAGATATCGAAATGTTTTCGAAACTGGTAACCAGCGGAGAATTGTAAAATATTAAATGACTAAAACAATGGGAAAGAAAATGTTTGAACGGCCAACCATTACCAGGTTAACCCCTGGTATGCCATCAAAACATGGCGTTGGAATTGCTGTAGCATCAATACAGTTTATCGATGGCTTAAAAATAGACGATTTAATTGAAAAGTATGGGTCTCCATTGTATATCTTTTCGGAAACGGTTATTCGTAAAAATGTTGAGGACTTAAAACGCGCTTTTACCGTTCGTTACCCTAAAATTCAAATAGCATGGAGTTACAAGACTAACTATTTGGATGCCATTTGCAGAATTTTTCACCAGGAAGGTTCGTGGGCTGAGGTGGTTTCCGGTTTCGAATACGAAAAGGCAATCCGCAATGGAATTAATGGTGAGCATATAATTTTTAACGGACCGGGAAAAACGGAGGCTGAACTGTTAAAGGCTGCAAAAGATGGCGCATATATTCACATTGATCATTTCGATGAGCTTTTCCTTCTGGCCAAAGTGTGCCAAGTTTATGATGTTACTGCCAGGGTATCCATTAGGGTGAACATGGATGTTGGGATATATCCTAAATGGGACAGATTTGGATTTAACTTTGAGAATGGTGAGGCATGGGATGCCATAAACAGAATAATGGCTAACCCGCAACTTAAGCTAATGGGACTTCATACCCACATTGGAACCTACATCATGACAACCGATGCTTACCGCATTGCTGCTGCTAAACTATCAGAATTAGCTGCTAGTGTAGCACAAAAGTTTAACCATTACATAGCATATATTGATATGGGTGGTGGCTTTGCCTCGCGAAACACGCTCCGGGGGGCATACCTTTCAGGAGAGGATACTACACCGTCGTTCGACGATTATGCCGATGCAATTACTTCAGCTGTAATAAACTCTCAAATTAAACCCGATAAATTACCCACTATAATTCTTGAAACAGGAAGAGCATTAATTGACGATGCAGGAAGTATAGCAGGTACAGTTATCGCTAATAAACGACTCACCGATGGCCGAAGAGCTTTAATAGTTGATGTTGGCGTTAACTTGTTATTTACATCGTTTTGGTACGATCATAAAATCAATCCAACTCAAACCCATTCAGGCTTGGTTGAGGAAACCGTAATTTATGGCCCGCTATGCATGAATATAGATGTAATTAGACCCTCGTTGATGTTCCCCCCGCTTAAAGTTGGCGACCATTTTGTGATTTCGCGAACAGGTGCATATAATAACACCCAATGGTTACAGTTTATTACCACCAGACCCAATGTGATTCTAATCGATACCAATAGGCAAACCCATATTATCCGTAAAGCTGAAAATATTGATAATCTTGTTCAAAATGAAGAGATTCCTCCTCATTTAGTAAAATAAAAGAAACAATAGGTATAATTAATTTTTCATTTTTATGAGGTTGATAAACGATTTAGATACGATTTTAAAGGGATTTGTTAGGAGTTACTCACAAATATTTTTCTCATCCAATCAATATTTTGCGATATTGCTCCTTATAATAACGTTTATTGACCCTTCAATAGGTATTGCCGGATTGGTTTCTGCTTTGGTTGCGGTTCTAACGTCTTACCTAATAAAACTAGACCGGGAAACAATAGCAATGGGAATGTATGGTTTTAATGCATTACTTGTAGGGTTTGGATTAGGGTTTTACTATGATGTTAGCATTACACTTTTGCTTTTAGCAGCCATAGCAGGTTTTTTTACCTTACTTGTAAATATTACTTTTCAAGGTATTTTAGGAAAGTATTATTTACCATACCTATCGCTACCTTTTGTTTTAAGCATATGGCTTGTACTTAGTGCTACCTGGCAACTAACATCTACTGACATTAACCAAAGTAGCGTTTACTTACTGAATAGAATTTTTGAGGTAGGTGGTTTTAAATTTATTGCTATTCATGATTGGTGGCTAAAACATGTTAGTTCCAATTTCGTTAATGGCTATTTTATTTCATTGGGTTCAATATTTTTCCAGTTTAATGTTTTAGCTGGTGTTTTAGTAGCCATAGCCTTACTAGTATACTCAAGAATAGCATTTTCGTTATCGGTTATTGGGTATAGTGTGGCATATTTTGCCTATTTAGTATTTGGGCTAGATTTAACAAACTTGGGATATAGCTATATCGGCTTTAACTTTATTCTTAGCGCAATTGCCATTGGTGGGTATTTTTATATACCTTCAAAATCCTCTTATTTCTGGACAATAGCGGTTACTCCTATAATTGCATTGGTTGCTACAGGATTAGTTGTAATTTTTAAAACACTTGGAATACCCATTCTTTCACTTCCATTTAATATTGTTGTATTAATGTTTATTTATTCCATGCGCTTTAGATTATCGGTATCCGGATTAAGAGAAGTGGTGGTTCAGGAGGGTAAACCCGAACTAAATCTTTACTCCTATCAATCGTTTGCTAAACGTTTCCCCAACTATGGGTGGATTAGGATTAGGTTACCCTTTTACGGAGTTTGGACTGTAAATCAAGGCCATCATGGCAATTATACTCACAAAGGGGAGTGGGCGCATGCATGGGATTTCATTGTTTTAGACTCCGATGGTAAACAGTTTAAAGGTGATGGTCATTTACAAACCGATTATTATTGTTACGGGAAAAATGTAATTGCCCCTGCCGATGGTGAAGTGGTTGAGGTTGAAGATGGTATTGATGATAATCCCATTGGAGAAATTAATATTAGTAAGAATTGGGGGAACACCGTCATAATTAAACATACAGTGGAGCTATATTCAAAGGTATCACATTTAAGAAAAGGTTCAATTACTGTTAAGGTTGGCGATAAGCTAAAATTTGGAACAAAAATTGGCGAGGTTGGTAACTCGGGGCGTTCAGCCTACCCACATTTGCATTTTCAGATTCAATCAAATGAGTACATAGGTTCAAAAACCCTTAAATACCCACTATCCTCATATATTGTTAATAATTCTGAGCTTAAAACATTTGATTATCCTGCTGTGAATCAACATGTTAGCAATATTGAGCCCAATTCGTTATTAAAGGCTTTGATGAATTTAAAACCCGGACAGGTTATTAATTGGGAGGTTGAACAGCAGAATATAATTGAAAAAATTAACTGGGAAGTGGGGATTACCTATTTAAATAAACTTTTCATAAAATGTACCAAAACCAATTCTAAGGCATATTTTGAGTTGGACGATGTGTATTTCTACTTTACACATTTTGAGGGAAATAAAAAATCGCTATTGTATAAATTTTATCTTGCTGCCTACAGGATCCCTTTAACATACTTTGAAGGAATTGAAGCGTCTGATTCCATTCCTGTAAATAAAACCTTTAGTGGTTTAATTCTTTACCTTCACGATTTTATAGCTCCTTTTGTTCAAATCTTGCATACGGATTATAATGTTAAGGTTATAAGAATTGGAAGCGACTTTGACATTAAGGGTTTTAAATTTATTACCACCATAAAGGGAAACTATTTTAATAAAACTCATTGGGAGGAAAAGTTTGAAATGAAGATGAATGCCAGTAGGCATGTTGAATTTATCCATCAGCAAAATAAAACTAAGGCAAAATGCGAAATATAATTTTTACATTTTCATTTATAGTTATAACAGGCCTCGGGCTTTTTGCACAAACCGATTTTGCAGAACTTGATAGGGTTAATTATCTGTATTACCTTGCTAAGGATTATAAGAATTTAAAAAGAACTGCTCAAAAGCTTCTAGAGCAGGGTAATGATTACTATTATTTAAGAATGAGGTTAGGTATTTTGGCCTATGAAAATCAAAGGTATGCTTTTGCGTATAGAAATTTTACTCGCGCTAAACAGCAAAACCCTTTCAATACTGTAACAAACGAATATTTGTACTATTGCTACCTTTTGGCAGGCAGGCAGGCTGATGCACTTCAATTTCTCCGCACCCTTTCCGAGAATGATAAAAGTAGTCATTTAAAAACCCTACCCATGGCTAAGGCTCCTGAACTAATATTAAGCTATTCATATACTGGATACGATGTCAAAAAATTTCAAACCAACGCCTTAAACTTTGAGGCCATTGAAAATCAGGTTGTATTAAATGCCGGATTAGCTTTCAATTTTTCAGAAAGGGCTAGCGGTTTTTTCCAGTACTCAAATACCAGTAAAGTTGCTACTTTTTACTCACCCTCTCATCCCTCAGGCAATTACGATACATACAAACAAAATCAATTTTATTTTAGTTACAAAAGCCTAATTACTCAAGGTTTTGAGTTTTCAGGGTATACCCACTGGGTATTTTATACCGATGTGTTGAACGTATCTACTTATGGGCGCAGGAGTTCTTCTCTAAATTTATCAACCGAATCGTTATTTGGATTAAACTTTACATTAATAGGTTGGTATCTGAGAGGGGGTATTAATTTCAACTACAGCAACTTTGCAAATTCAAATCAGTTTGCTACGGAGGCTTACATCACCTATTTCCCTTTTTCAAATTTAAACCTGTATTCAACGGTTAGTGGTTTTTACCAATTGGATAAAAACTGGGAAGGCACTTATCAATCGAATTTTAATGTTGGTTTCAAAGTATTTAAATATTTATGGGTTGAATCTGGGATAATGATTGGCAATTCTTTCTTGTATTCACGTAATTTAGGAACAGAACTGAACAACTCATTTATCATTCCTTCTAAAAGTTTTTATGGTAGTTTAGTTATCCCTGCTAAAAAGTTTTCTTTAAGGGTTGGTGGTCATTACTCTGAGATAAACAACTATTCCTGGGATTTGGAGAATTATACTAAAACATCAAAGTTAGTACTAAATGCATTTGGCGTAAATGCTATATTAACCATTAAATTTCAGTAGTCATGAAGGTCAAAAATCTAATCTTACTGGTGCTGACAACTATGTCGGTAAACTTAGCGGCTCAGGATTTTGCTAAACTATCAGTAGCATTCACTGAAAGCTATGCTAAGGAAAAGGAAGGCAAGTATGCCGATGCTACAAAACCCCTAAAGGCCATGTACGATAAAAAATCGTATGAGGTTAACTTAAGGTTGGGATGGTTAACATACCTGCAAGGTCAATTTAGCGAATCGGTAGGCTACTACTCAAAAGCTATAGAACTTATGCCCTATGCCATTGAACCCCGGTTGGGAATTGTACTCCCCGCATCAGCAATGGGTAATTGGGGCTCAGTAGTTGAGCAGTATAACAAGATACTTTCCATTGACCCTAATAATACTCTTGTGCTGTATCGTATGGGTATGATAAGCTATGAGAATAAGGATTTTAAAAGGGCTTACACTTACTTTGAAAAGGTAGTAAATCTTTACCCCTTTGACTATCACAGTTTACTAATGCTGGGTTGGACAAATTACCAGTTGGGCAAAACAAAGGAGGCAAAGATACTTTTCCAAAAGGCTTTGCTTTATGACCCAACAAGTGCAAGTGCTAAGGAGGGATTAAGTCTAATCAAGTAATACTGTCTGACAAGAGCCTTACCTTTTCATAGCCCGGTCCATTTCGCGCCGGGCATCTTTATGTTTAAGGTCTTCGCGCTTGTCATGTAACTGTTTACCGCGTGCAAGGGCAATGTCAACCTTTGCAAGCCCACGCTGGTTGATGAATAGTTTCAGGGCAATAATGGTTAACCCTTTCTCTTCCGAGCGTCGTTTCAGCTTAATGAGTTCCTTTCGGGTGAGCAGCAGTTTACGCTCCTGCTTGGGGTCGTGGTTATTGTATGTACCCCAGGCATACTCGGCTATATGGAGTCCTTTAATCCAAAGCTCGTCGCCAATAAAGTGGCAGTAAGAGTCCACAAAGCTGGCCTTGCCCATCCTTATCGATTTTATTTCGGTCCCTTTCAGTACTATTCCTGCGGTGAAGGTTTCAATAATCTCATACTGAAACGTGGCCTTTTTGTTTTTTATAACTATGTTATTCTTGTTTTCCATGTGTTTCAGGGGTTTTTAAGTGGTTTACGGGTAATTCCTACTAGCCGGAAAACGTAAAGTATCAGCAGAATTGCAATTATTGCAAGTAGCATATAGTTTTTTGCGGTAAGTAGTGGTTGGCTAAAGAAGTTGGTTGCAACTAGTATGGCTGCAGTACCCGAAACTAGTAGCAGTAAACCAAACCATACCAGCCGGTTTAGTTCATTCAGTTTTTTTGTCGGATTAGGGTGGCGTAACTTTACCATTGCTCACAACCTTTAGGTTTGCAAATTTAGCTATTTTTACCTGCTTAACTACTGATGTGCGGATGTTGGATAGTAAATATGATTTAGTTGCAATAGTAGGCCCAACGGCAAGCGGTAAAACCCAATTGGCTTCCCACCTGGGCGCCCAGGTAAATGGCGAAATAATTAGCGCCGATTCCCGACAGGTTTATAGGGGTATGACCATAGGAACCGGAAAGGATCTGGACGATTACGTTGTGGATGGGAAAGCTATTCCTTACCATTTAATCGATGTAGTTGATGCTGGGTATAAGTTTAATGTCTTTGAGTACCAACAGCATTTTATCGATGTATACAACGATATAAAAATGCGCAACCGTTTGCCAATACTCTGCGGGGGCAGTGGCTTATACATCGATGCGGTGCTGCGAGGGTACAAGTTACTGCCTGTTCCTGAAAATCCTGAACTCCGACGTGAACTGGAAACTAAAACCGACGATGAATTGGCGGCCATTCTGGCATCGTACAAAAAATTGCACAATACCACCGATTTAGATACCCGTAAAAGGACAATCAGGGCAATTGAGATAGAGGAGTATTACCGTCATCAACCAGTCGATCCTAAGCCATTCCCGAAGATTAAAAGCATAGTTTTTGGTGTAAAATACCAGCGTGCTGCCGAGATGAAACGTATCCGTGAGCGTCTTGTTCAGCGTTTGAATGCCGGTATGATTGATGAGGTAAAGGCGCTATTGAACGCAGGACTCACTGCCGACGATCTTATTTACTATGGGCTTGAATACAAGTACATAACCGAATATCTTGTAGGAAAACATTCCTACGACGAAATGTTTGAAAAGCTTTACATTGCCATACGGCAATTTGCTAAAAGGCAAATGACCTGGTTCCGGGGGATGGAAAGTAAGGGGGTTACCATTAACTGGATTCCAGGTGAGTTGACTTCTGAGAAAAAAATTTCGTTGGTTCTCAATAAAATAAATGAGTAACCTTACTCTCGTTTCTTTTGAATATCAGTAAATCGTTATCGGAATAAACCCTAGTAAAGCGTTGGCTATGGCTTAAGGTATCGATCGATTTTTTAAAGTCATCGGCGCTGAATGGCCATGTATTACTTTCCGGTAACAGCAAAACATATTCAGCATCTTTAACTATTGGATAGTGATAATTTTTTTGTGATTTAAGGTGGGGTGCAAGCCTTGAACTTGCCGATACGGCTTTTGATCAGTAATCCTAATAGTTTCATTAATTCTTCCTGACTTATCCCTTTTAGTGCGGTAAATTTAATTTTCAATAAGCTCACTCATTTTTTTGTAGAGTGAGCCTTAATTGTTTTAATTTTTTCAGTGATATGATTCATTATTTCCCCATCAGCATTCTTTTTTGCTTCCTGAATAAATCTATTAATAGAAATTCCCGTTTTAAGCTCAATATGCTTTGATATGACTAAAGCCAAAAAACAAATCAGAATGTGCAGCTTTATGGGTTGGTCCTTAAAATGGTATATAGGTCGGGTCTGTAAATCATTTTTTGATATTCTAAAAGCTTGTTCTATTCTATAAAGTTCGTGATATCGTTCCATTATGGTTTTATTGCTTGCAACTGTTTCTTCCAGATTGGTGTAGTATCCCTTTATTCCAAGTAATTTTTTCGTTTTTTCAATCAACGCTTCATTAAGTTCCGTTAGTTCTGCTTAGGTTTTAATAAACTTGAGTTTTTTGTTCTTTGATGGTTTTGCAATAGTTTCCTTAGCTTTTACGATTTGCTTCTTCATTTCATATTTATCCTTACGGTACCTGACTGAAGAGTAACTACATATCAGTTCCCCATTATTAGTTTTAATTCTGATGCTTTTACCATCTTTCCGACAAATACTTTTATCAATAGTTTCAAGGAGAGCCTCTGTTATATTTCCAAGTCTTGTACCAACTATATAGTTGATATTGTTTTGAGTTAATTGCTTAATGTTTTCTGTGCTAATAATTGCAGCATCAGCAATGACAGTGAGTGTTTTTACCCCATTTCTTGTTATGAAATCTTTAATAACGGGTCTAATGGTGTGCCCCTCAAAGGTGTTTCCGGGAAAAACTTCATAGGCAACAGGGAAGCCATCTTTGGTTACCATAAGAGCCGCTAATATTTGCGGTTGTTGGGATTTATTATCTTTTGAAAAGCCATTCTTTCGTAACTCGTCTTCCTCAAAGGTCTCGAAGTAAAGAGTAGTAACATCATAAAACAGCAAGTCGTAGTCAAAAGAATAATGCTCTTTTGCAAAATGATCAACATTTTCTTCAACTATGCCTTTTAGACTAAAGCATTCAGGGGCTATTCTGTAAAAGGCTTTACGGCTATGAGTGATACCAAAGTATTGTTCCAGCAAAGCCAAGGAGCGAAGTTTAGAAGCAGGTTCAAATACCCTTATTGCTGCTAAATCATTAAGCAAGGCTGGTAAGCTGTTTAACCCCATCTGCGCTTGGATAACTCTTACCTGCTTTTAAAACAGATGGTATTTTACCCCTATAAATGTGCTGTGATTAGTATGCAAAACACTATTGGGATTTGAATCAGGAAAAATAGAAAGTTGTCCATTATAATCATTTATCCACTCTTTGGCCAGTATCATTAGTTCTTTTATCGTTTCGTCCGAATGAGCAGAACCAATGTGCTTAAGAATAATTCTTTTATTGTTATAATAATTAACTACTTGAACAGCTTTTGCATTTGAAGACGTTTTTACAACTCTTATTCTCATCAAATTAGTGCCTGAGTGCGGTTAAAAAACTACTTTTTTTCGATATTGATGTTGATAATCAAATAATTATAACCGAATTAAATTTCGCTGGGACAAGTCAGAAATAATTAGGAATGCCGAAAGTATAATGGCAAACCAAACAAAATGTTTTCTGGTTTTGTACATTTCAAAAGTTTACATAGTGTAAATATAGAAAAACGGGAGCAACCTCAAGGTAGCCCCCGTTTTTATTATTGGATATTGGAAATATTTACTTTAACCATTTATCGAGCCAGGCAAAGAATTCGCGTTGCCATACAACGGCTTCCTGAGGTTTTGTAACAAAATGGGTACCGTTGGGGAAGAATAGCAGTTTGCTTGGTACACCAAGTAATTGTGCCGCACCAAAGGCTTCGAGGCTTTGGGTGTAAGGGATTCGGTAATCATACTCACCCACAATAATCATAATTGGGGTATCCCAGTTCTTTACAAATTTATGGGGTGAGTTGGCGTAGCTGCGCTGTGCAACCTTGTTACTGGTCTCCCATGGTGCACCGCCAAGGTCGAAAGTGGGGAAGAATAGCTCTTCGGTTTGTGGGTAAAAAGCTTCAAGATTATACATGCCGCAGTGCGCAATAAACGCTTTAAAGCGTTTCTGATGATGCCCGGCAAGATAGAATACTGAGTAACCGCCGTAGCTTGCGCCCACACAGCCCAGTTTTTCCTCGTTTACCCAGGGTTCTTTCTTAACATCATCAATGGCACTGAGGTAATCCTTAATGTTTTGGCCGCTGTAGTCGCCAGAGATTTGGCGGTTCCATTCCTGCCCAAACGATGGAACACCACGACGGTTGGGTGCAACCACAATATATCCATTGGCAGCCATAATCTGGAAGTTCCAGCGGTAACTCCAGAACTGGCTAACCGTGCTCTGTGGCCCACCCTGGCAGTAGAGTAGGGCAGGGTGTTTCTTAGTTGAATCAAAATCGGGAGGTAGAATTACCCATACAAGCATCTTTTTCCCATCGGTGGTGGTTACCCAGCGCTCACGCACCTCGCCCATCTTGATATGGTCGTAAATGTGCTTGTTGGTGTAGGTAAGTTGGGTTGCCTCGCCGGTTTGCTCGTTAATGCGGTAAAGTTCAGTGGCCATACTCATGCTCATTCTACTTGCAGTTAAAACGCCTTTGGCAAACTGGCAGCTGGTATAGTCGTGTTTCCCGGTTGTAAGCTGAGTAATTTTTGCAGAGGCCACATCTATCTTGTAAAGTTGCTTAGTTCCTTTAATTCCGCTTGTAAAGTAGATATTGCGGCTATCGTTATCCCAAACGTAGTATTCTACATTCTGGTCAAAACCTTCGGTAAGGTAGGTTTTCTTGTTATTGTTGGTATTTAGGATAAATAGTCGTTTTTGATCCGATTCGTAAAGCGGAGTGGCCATACTCCACCAGCTAATGAATACACCGTTAGGCGAGAATCGGGGGTAGCGGTCGTAACCGGGATTTCCATCGGTTAGGATTGTGGTGATGCGGGTTTTGAGATCGTACAGGTAGATATCAGAATTGGTGCTCATAGCATAATCCTTGCCATACAGTTTCTTTGAGGCGTAAACAATCTTATCGCTTTTTGGGCTCCACTGAATTTCTTCCATATCGAAATCGGTAGCCATGGGGGTATCCCACTTCTCGCCCTTGTTAATATCTATGGCATTTTCAACGCCATTGTCGGTGTAATCGGCCACAAAAAGGTGGCTATACTTGCCATCTTCCCAGTAATCCCAGTGGCGGTACATTAAATCGTCGATTATACGAACCTTGGCTTTTGGCATGTCCGGATGTATATCCTCGGCCTGGTCAACCATTTTCACATCCTTGGCATACAACAACTTTTTACCATCGGGTGAAAAGGTGAAGCCATTAATATCAAAATCGAAGTTTGTGATTTGCTTTAGACCTGTTCCATCGGTCTTAACTTCCCAGATTTGCGACGAACCACTGCGGGTTGACAGGAAACGTATGGCTTGGCCATCGGCGCTCCACTGAATATTCGATTCCGAGCCCTGCTCATCGGTTAGCTTTACAGGTTCGCCACCCTCAGTAGGAATTAGGTAGATATTTGTTACGCCCTTGTTCTCCTGAAGGTTGTAGTAGGTTGTGGTGTAGGCAAGCATTTTGCCATCGGGCGAAATAACGGAACTGCCTATACGTCCGAATTTCCACATGATCTCAGGTGTGAGAAGTCCCTTATCCTTTTCGTCCTGGGTTAAACTTACATCAATCTTTAGAGGTTCTTTAGCTTGTTTTTCGGTATCGGTGCAGCCCGAACCGCCAATAATTATTGCCATTGCAGCAAGGTAGATTGGTTTTACAATTCGTTTCATGGTGCTTTGGGTTAGGTTTAAAATTTTGACCATAAAGTTAGCATTTGGTTGAATAAAAAAGCATGATTTTTTACAATCATGTTATGATTTAATTCTGTTTTTCTTGTTTGTGGTTGCGGGTTTTATTAAGGGAACCGAAAAACCAGAAGAGTTTATTGTTTACACCGCACATTGGGATCATCTAGGAGTTGGCCCCCCCATTAATGGCGATTCCATTTACAATGGCGCTTCGGACAATGCTGCCGCTGTTGTTTGGATGCTTTTCATTGCAAAAGCCTTTAAGCAGGCCGATTCTAAACCCAACCGTTCAGTGGTTTTCCTTTTACCAACCGCTGAGGAATCTTGATTATTCGGCTCCGAGTATTTCGTTCAGAATTGCCCATTTGATATATCAAAGGCTATAGCCTGCCTGAACTACGATGTGGTGCTTTTCCTTGGCAAGTTTAAGGATGTAACCGTTACCGGTTATGGGCATTCAAATCTCGACAGCTTATTACAGGTTGTAGCCAAGAGTCATGGCCGCTACATTGCGCTTGACCCTAACCCTGAGAATGGCATGTTTTACCGCTCCGACCAGTTACTTTCCTAAGGCAGGAGTTCCCGCAATTTTTGCGAAAGGCTATACCCATCAGGTTGAACTGGGCAAGGAAAAAACCTTAGAGTTGATTAACAGTTACTGGCAAAAAATTTACCATAAATCCTCCGACGAGTATAACCCGCAGCGCGATAGGTTAGACGGTTTGGTTGACGATGCGCAGCTATTCTACGAGGTTGGTGCTCAACTGACGAATAGTGATACCTATCCGCAATGGCATAAAACATCGGAGTTTTACAGGAAAATTGCCGAAGTTTAACCCGAGATTCGTCAATTGAAAAATTCAGTCGACGAATCCTTCAAAAAAATATTGCTGCGTTCCAATTTTTTAGTCTGGTTAAGTTAGTTAATCTATGGTATTTAGAATTAACTATTCGCATTTCCTTCTACTTCTTCTAACTTCATCATTTTTAGTCAATATCAAATCATTCCCACTCAAATTCAATTTAACTTTTAACGTTTAACGGTTCACGTTTAACGACCTCTAACTTCCTCTAATGCTATCATACTCCCTCTATTCCGATTCATCCCGACTCATTCCAATAGTAACTAGCCTGGTTGAATTTGTTAATTCATGTTACTTGTGTTTAAATATAAGTGCTATTTTTATGCCGGGATTCGATATTTCAATTCGTGGTTTCAATTTTACTATTAGCTTAAACAACAGTAACTAAACCTTACTAGCATGAGCTTTAACACTTTCATTAAATCCTTGAGCGATATTAGCGAAAAACGATTGATGTATACGCTTATAGCCATTATACTTGGTATCGACGTGGCAATTCTTGTTTTCAGCGATGGCTATTCCGGCGGTTCATACTCGGTTATGCATTACCAGTTTGCCCGGTGGGCATTTACTAACCCCGAAAATCTTTTGAATTCTTGGGCAAATCCCATTTTTACATTACTGGCTGCACCCTTTGCCCTGCTTGGTTTTAAATCGCTGCAACTCATGAACATCATTCTGGGCATACTCTCTGGGTACTTTGCCTATCGGGTTGCTAAGGAGCTGAAAATGAAATCCCCCCTCTTAGCTTTGGTGATTTGCAGTTTCACCCCCGTTTTTATGATGACATTCTATGGGGGCACAACCGAGGTTATGTTTGCCTTTATAGCCATTCTAGGGACATTCCTTCTGATTAAAAATAAGTTTTTTGTAGGAGCAATTGTTATCTCGCTGCTACCTCTTATTCGTCTCGATGGTTTAATTCTTTTGCCGGTTTACGCCATCTACTTCATTCGCTGGCGTAAGATTAAGTTCTTGCCACTACTCCTTAGCGCAACTGTACTTTACAGTTTAATTGGAATGCTTTTTGGCAAGGATTTATTCTGGCTTTTTGATGGTGTTAAAATATGGAGCGATAGTATTTACGGACATGGTTCATTTACTCAGTTTATTGTTCGTAGTCCAGGATTTTTTGGTATTCCTAACGAGATATTCTTTGTTACCGGGTTAGTAGCTGGGCTTTGGCTTTACATCCGTGAACGCAAGGAGTATTCCCGGGAGTTTGTACTGGTTGTTTTGCCGTTTGTCATCTATTTTCTTGCCCACTCCTTTGCCTGGTGGCAGGGAATTGGCAATTCTCAGGGATTATCGCGCTACATGGCTGCCATAGTGCCGTTTATGGCCGTAATGGCAACCCGTGGTCTTTACCTATTTGCCAAGATGTTCTTCATTATCTTCAAAAGCGAAGCGGTGCGTATTGGTGCTCTTATCCTTGGGTTTGCTTCAATAATTCACATTCCGTTTGCCATTCAAAACTACCCAGTTTCGCTTTCTTCAGCCGATTGGGCTTTATCCGATGCTGCTGAGTATATCAAGGCAAATGGATTGGATACTAAAAAGATATACTACACTGACCCCGCAATATTTTACTTTCTCAATAAAAATCCTAAATGCAACAGCTGCATCGAGGTAAAAAATGCCGACCAACTAAAAACAATGAAAAACAGTGATTTGTTGTTGCTCGATGTAACTTTTGCCAACATCAATGGCATCAGTACCGATTCTATTCTTTACTCTTCAGGGTTTAAGTTGATGCAGGCTTTTAACCCCGAAACACCTGTCCAAATATTTGGCAAACCATACTTTGTTGCATTACTGGAACGTAGCGATATCGATCCCTTAACCATGCTCGAAAATCAAAAAATCCTTTCAGGGGCAAATAAATCATATGCAACCCTGGTGAAGTACGATTTTGATAGTTCAACCCCTACCGATACCAGTACCGTTTCAACCTCAAAGATTAATCGAACCGCATACTTCCGAATACCAAAAAAGAAAATGAACTACTTGGTTACCGAATCCAAGTTCGATACCATCAACCCTATTCAACCCATTACCTTTAAGGTTTCGTACAAGCAATTTCGCAAGACATCCGATGAGAACCTCCGATACTTTGTTGAGGCCATTTCCAATGGAAATACTATATATAACAAGGTTTTTGAAGTGGGCACTCCTGCTCAGGCCAACCCCGATGAGTGGCACGACTTATCGTTTGTTTTGATCTTGCATAACATAGAGGTAACCCCTGAACTTACCATCAAAACAGGATTCTGGAATAAGCGTAAAGGCGAGTTCCTAATTGACGATTATAGGGTTGAGGTGGCTGTGAAATAACCGACCTGAGGCCTATTTGTCTAGCATTGGTATAAATTTTAGCAAAAAATATTTAAGCCTAAAACCATGTGCATTTATGCACATGGTTTTTCAATCTGCCTTATTTGTATATTATTAAGAGTATAAGCTGTATAATGCAGAACAACATTAAAACCACTTTTATTAGATTTTTGGTACTGTTAAAGTAGATCGTTATTAGTATTCCCAGAAAGATAATGGCACAGATTATATAGTGTCAGAATGGGAGTTAGCAAGTATTACTAACAATATCAAAAATAGGCCAAAAGCTCTTGTACTTTTCGAACCTTTCATGTCATTTATGTTTTTTACTTAATCAAGCGTTATTTCTACTCCAACTAAAGCATTAACAGAATCAGAATAATTACCGAATTTGATTTGGGAAGCACTTTTAAAACCAAATACCTGAAGTGTTGGTCATTATTCCCAATCATTTGAATCCCCCTTAAGCCGAGGTTAGTCAATTGAAAAAATCAATTGATTAATTTGGGCGTAAAAACACAAAATTAAATGAAGGCGAAACATAATTTCATAAACCACGTTAAAATAATTTTAGATTATATTTGCAGTTCAATCAGCCAAGGGGCTGACGTGGTTTTGACAGCAAGTAGAATGGGTTTGTAAGCATGCCGAGCGTCGTGAGGCCGGCTCGTTAATCCCGGGCACAAACCAATAAACGGCGAAACTAACTACGCTCTCGCTGCCTAATAACTCCAGGAGTTAAGGCTTAATCCCTGCGCCAAGGATGTGCGGGGACGAGATGTCCTGCTGGAAATTACGCCCTGTTGTTTCCGGCATATGGGGCACCGATCAAACGGGGATAGTCGGGGCGACACCTTTAAACCCCGATGAAACAACCAAAGGTTAAGGATTGGTTCGGTCGTCTTTTACCTGGCCAATCCCGACAACCAAGAAAGGCTAAGCATGTAGAAAGCAAACTGGTTCCTTGTTTGGACGAGGGTTCGATTCCCTCCAGCTCCACTTTAACGCATTCATTCGAATTCAAAACGCCCTAAAATGTAGTTTTTTAGGGCGTTTTTGTTTTGGACGACTTAAATTATAAGCATTTTTAATCGAGATTAGTCAAAAGGAACACAAAAAGCATAAAAACACTTAGTTCCTATTGACATATCAATGTAACCCCGACTTATCAAAATCTTTCATTCCGAACTTTTGGAATGATTAGATTTTGTTAGCGATTCGCCAATTGGTTTTTTGGATATGCTAAAATAGTATAGATAATTCATTATTCCTTTTTGCAATCAAAAGCCTTAGCCAGTAGCAGAGCATCATTGCTGATTTTGTATAGCACATGGTTTTTCGTCGAAGGCTTGCCAGATAATACCTTGGAAGACTGTTAAAGCCCTCAACCGTATATGTTTGCGCTTTTGAGCGCACATACAACCCGCTAGGAATAAATTCGCTGTTGCTTTCCAGTAGTCGGTCGTGTAAAGCGCCTATTGGTTGTTGATAAATGCTTTGGCAAACAGGATTACCCCCGTTTCGGCCCCCCTTGAACCAAGCACGAAGTCGATGAATCTTCGCCCAATCTTATCAACAAAAATCCATATCCGGCGGTAGTTTTTTTTTGCTGAACATAGGTGTGAACCTCATCCATCTCAATAATTTCTATGTAACATTCAGGCGTTCGGTACTCGACGAGCTGCCCCCAAAGGCCTTTATCCAATTCATTACGGTTACATGGCTTACCTTCAGTATTCGCTCTATGCTTTTAAAGCCCAGCCCTCTAAATACATCATGAGAGCTAACCTTTTAATAGAAGTAGGTTTTTCCCGTAGCTCAACCGTAAATCTATACCTACATTGCTTGCATAAATACTGTTGACGTCCTTTGACAATGCCATCATTGACATTTGAAGCCGATTTACACCTTGGGCACTCCATAGATTTTTCTGTTTTGGTTTTGTCAAAGATCTTAAATCTATACTAAAATAGGAATACCTAAATTTTTATTCATGACATTCAAATTCCCCAAAGTTCGATATTTATTGGAGTTAAACACTATGTCAGCCTGAAAAATGTCTATTAAGCCTAAAAATTGATAAATTCGTTGTAATAAACAAGGAAATTTGAGTGACTTTATGCTAAAGTTGTTTTCAGTCAAACAGATAAAAAATTCTTTACAGTTTGTTTAACAAGTTTACTCTAAAAATTTTCTGTATTTACATTTTTATTAGCCCGATTGTATTTGTTAATTCATGGTCGTTTGGTTTAGCCGTTCACTTTTTACTATTCCTCTAACTTCTTCTAACTCCATCATATTCTGTCTATTCTGACTCATTCTGGTTCATTCCGACTCATTCCTATAAAATTAGCCTGGTTGAACTTGTTAATTCATGGTGCTTAAGTTGAATACCAACAAGCACTATTTGACTTAAACACCTACACTTTATGTGTGAGTAATTCCTCGACTCCAAATTTATCATCAAAAAGCAGTATTCCATAAAAGATCAGCAAAAGATTAAATCTTACTCTTTTAGAAAAATTTTACCATTATATTATTATCTTTATAGGGTTAAAAATTAGTTAAATACATTCCCTTTGTAAGCAGTTGAGAACATAGGGCTTATTCTGATAAAAACCTAATGATTTACTTTTATCGAGCCATAACATTAATTTCCCTGATTTGTATTGTGATTTCTGCCAAAACGCAAAATGTAATTAATGATATTTATACCTCTTTCGAGAATTATACAACCAAAGATGGCTTAAGTCATAACCTAATAAACGATTTGTATCAAGATAGTTTTGGTTACCTGTGGATTGGCACCGAGCATGGGCTTAATCGCTTTGATGGTTACTCTTTTGTGAGATTTTATCACAATCCCGAGGATTCCTTATCAATTTCTGGAAATGTAATTACCTCAATTATTGGTGACCAAGATGGCAATTTATGGATTGGTACAACCGATGGTTTGAATTACTACAATAGATCCAAAAACAAATTCATCAGGTTTTTAAGCGATGTGTCGAACCCCAACTCACTAAAAAGCAACCGCATCCGTAAAGTTTTACTTGATAATAATCAAATCCTTTGGATTGAAACGGTTGATGGGACACTTTCTCAATTCAATACTAAGGACAACTCATTTAGGCATTACACCCATAAACCAATAACCCAGCCTTTTTATCGGTACCATGCTCTTATGGTTGACCGGGATGGCGACATATGGGTTGGTGGACGAAATCTGTCAATTATCAGATTTGATAGACAAAATCAAAAGTTCCATTACTTTAAAGCAGCTGGCAATGTTAAAGGCAAAAAGAGAGATGATGATTTAGCCTCTATAATTCAAACTTCAAATGGGCAATACTACGTTGGAGCTGTTGATGGATTTTACTTATTTAACCCTAATAATGAGTGGTTTGAAAAATTATTCACTTCCTCAACCTATTCACTTGCTAATATGGAGGATGGGAATATTTTGATGGGAACCGGTTACGGGTTGGTTATTTATAATCCTGAAAAAAAACAGTTTACTCGATACCTGAATAATATTGACAATCCCAAATCATTAATAGATAATCACATTAACAAAGTACTTGTCGACCGAGATAAAAATATATGGATAGCTACTAAAAATGGATTATCGTTACTTCGCTCCAGAAGTTTTTTAATTGAGCATTTTACTCATATCCCGGGGAATCCCGCTACGCTTTCAGGAAACGATATAACTTCTATTCTTAAAGATAAACAAGGAAGAATATGGATTGGCACTAAAAATCACGGTTTGAATTTATGGGATACATCCCAAAATACTTTCAAGCATTTTAGTCACGATGCATTAAACCCAAACTCTCTAGCTTCCGATAACATTAATCGCATTTACGAAGATCGTGAAGGAATTCTATGGATAGCGCTTTGGTCAGGGGTAGGCTTTAATCGATTTGATCCTGAAAAAGGACAATTTACTCGATATACCTTTGATCCAAACAGCCGAAAAGCAGATTGGTACAATGATATACTTGAGGATTCAAAAGGTAATTTATGGGTAGGAATTTGGGGTGGCAGAGGACTCGTACGGTTCGATCGAAAAAAAGGCGAATTCAAAAAAGAAACCTTTTACTCATCTCATTTGCCTATTAATACAACCGTTAAGAGATTGGTTAATGATGGAAGTGGTAGCTTACTTGTTCAAACCTTAAGGCCTATAATTTTTCGATACCAACTTCAATCCAAATCATTCGCTGCTCATGTTAGCTACGATAAGTGTTGTGATGCAGACTCTGCAATCTATCGCCTTTCCCATCACGACCTTCCATTTAATTTTGATGAAATCTACTCAATAGCAACCAATGGGAAGGGCATCACACTTATCGCTACTAATCGAGGTATATTGGTTTATAATGCCAGGTCAAAAATCTTTTCGGCATTGGGCTTAAATAAGGAAATAGTCAACTTAATTTATGATGATTTTAGCAATTGCTTTTGGCTATTTTCTTCAAATGAAGTATTTCGGTTAAACAGCTTAAGTCTAGGGGTTCAGTTTGTGGGTAAACTTAAAACAACTATTAACTTAAAAGAATCCAGTTTAAGATGTGATAAGACAGGTTCAATTTGGTGTATCCAAGATAAAAATGTCTATCTGTTCGATTCCGAAAAATTGCAATTAGTCCAAATTGGTTCATCGTTAGACTTTCCAAATTTTATTCCAAGCTGTATAGCTAATTGTTTTGATGGTATAGTACTATCAACTCGTGAAGGATTATTTTATGTTAATTCTAAAACAAGACAATTCAAATCGCTTCTATCATCACCCAGAGATTCCCTAATCCTTAAAAATACTACTGGCATAGCAATGATCGATAGCAGTAAACTGTTTTTAGTATCAAGCTATGGTTTTTACTTTTATCATTTAAGAGAGAAAACTCTTAAAAAAGGACATTTTAATAGCATCCCTTCTGATTTCTCCTATTCTGTTGAAGCAATTGAGCCTGCTGAAAATAAAATTTATTTAGCCTCTAATCAAAAGATATATGAAATGAGCATATCCCAAAATAGCATCCAACAGATTAATATTCCCGATAGTTATATGGTATCGTCAAGGTTAACAACCTGTTTACTAGAGGATCAGGAGGGTTACATTTGGATTGGAACATCCGACAATGGATTAAACCGCCTGAATCCAAGGACAGGCCTTTTCGACCATTTCTTAAAGGGGAACACTCCACGTTCACTTCCTTCAGAAGATGTTACCTGTCTTTATAGTTGCTCCCGCAATAAAATTTGGATTGGAACCCATAATGGTTTATGCCAATACAATCAAGAGGATAGTACCATAGTGCTTATTCTGCAAAATGTCATAACTGGGCGAGTTGAATCAATCATAGAATCATCCGATTCTTTGATTTGGATTGGCACGCAGAATGGTCTTGTCCGCTTCGACCCAGTATTAGAGGAATGGCAACTTTTCAACGAGGCCGACGGCCTTCCTGCTGCATCATTTAACAACAGTTCTTGCAACCTCTCACCAGTGCGATTAGCTTTTGCTACAGAATCCGGGGTGATTACTATTAATCCAAAGACTTTTGGCAAAAAGAGAGAAATTGATCCTGTCTTAATTTCTGAATTCAAAATTCTCGACCAGGTTATTTCCTATGCTATTCATCAGAACGACACCCTAACGCTTAAGCATAACGAAAATTCATTTAGCATTAGTTTCTCGTCATTAACTTTCGATAAAGTACGGGTAAATCAATTTTCGTATACCATTACAGGGATGAAGGGCAACTGGGTTACAACTACTTCAAATGTTGCAAATTTTACAAATCTAAATCCAGGCCAATACATTTTCAAAGTTACTCGTAAAGGATTTGAAAACAATGCAGACAAACATACCCTTTTGAATATTGTAATTAAACCACCCTTTTGGAAAACCATAGGATTTAGGGCATCTGTTTTGGTTGTTTTGCTATTTATTGGGACATTTGTACTAATGCTATATATCAATCAGTTAAAGGCAAGGGAGCATAGCGTTGTACTTGAGCAGAAACTTCTTGCTTCGCAAATGAATCCCCACTTTATTTTCAACACACTTTCGGCAATACAAAACTTCATATACAATAAAGATTCCGACGATGCAGGCAACTACCTAGCTAACTTTTCAATGCTGGTTAGATTAATTCTTGAAAACAGTCGATCAGAATGGATTACTATCGACCAAGAGATAAAAACCATTAAATTGTACCTGATTTTACAACAACTCAGATTCCCAAATAAATTTGAATATGAGATTGATGTTGATCCCATTATCAACAAAAAACAGGTGAACATACCACCAATGCTAATACAACCATTCATTGAAAATAGCATTGTGCATGGTATCATGCATAAAAAGAGCATGGGGAATATTTCAATAATATTTAAATTGGTTGATGAACTAGTACAAATAGAGGTAATTGACGATGGGGTAGGTCTTAAAAAGTCAGAAATTATTAACCGAAACAGAGTGCACCACACATCCTTAGCCACTCAAATAACTCGTGAACGACTGGCCTCCTTAAAACGGAAATTTAATGAACGTATAGGCATTGCCGTTAACGATAGAGATGAAGCTGAAGGTGAAAATGGGGTTAGAGTTACACTGTTTGTTCCTTATAAAAAATCATTCTTTAGAAATTCTTGATAATTTTGAAATATAATATCTTGTAATAATTCATTACTATGTTAAAAGCTATAGTAGTTGACGACGAGCAAAGAGCCAGAGAATCTATAACAACAATTATTGGTAAACTTTTTCCCGAAATTGACTTACTCGGCGAAGCCGAAGGAGTGGAATCTGCATTCCATTTAATTGAAAAGGGTAAACCCGATGTTGTATTTCTCGATATAAAAATGGGCGATGGCACGGGATTTGATTTACTACGTCGCTATCAAAGAATACCTTTCAAGGTAGTTTTTATAACTGCTTTTGATGAACACGCCATTGAAGCATTCAAATTTAGCGCCTTCGATTACCTTCTCAAACCAATTAACACCAACGAATTAAGAGCAACCATTGAGCGACTAAAGGATCAACTCGATCAGGAGGAAGAACTAAGCGTTAAAATTCAGGCCCTCCTTTCTAACGTAAACTCCATGAACATAGAGCAAAAGAAGATAGTTCTTAAAACAGCTAATAGCATTCACCTTGTAAAATTAGTAAATATAATTCGTTGCGAGGCAGATGCCAATTACACCTGGGTTTATGTACAAGGCCAACCCAAGCTTCTTATATCAAAACCTTTAAAGCATTTTGATGAATTACTTGATGGCTTTGGTTTTTTCAGAGTTCACCAGTCCCATCTAATAAATCTTAACTTCGTAAGTCGCATTGATAAAACCGATGGTGGCACCATCATCCTAAACGATAATACTTCAATTCCAATAGCCACCCGTAAACGCGACCAACTATTTCAATTGCTGGAGAATCTTTAACCCTTTACACATGAAGTGGTTATAATTGTAAAACATTTCATTGATATCTCCGCATTGCTATGAGCGAATAATAGCTCACCCCTAACGAATAGTAATTGCCTATTACATAGGTAAAATTCCCGGTATAATTTAGCGAAAAATGATGAACAATGTACCGGGTACTATTCTACCAAAACACCATTTCGGAAGAACCATCTCCCCAAGTCTCGAAACCGGATATAGTAACCTGGATCGATGGCATTTACAGTAATAACGAGATACCATTCCCCATACTCTATAGCAGGGAGAACTTAGAATGTTCAAAAACTAGAATGGCTATTCTGAAAAAAGGGCAACCATTCATTGAGATAGATGTAGCTTACATTGCACGAATAGAATACCACCCGCATGGTTCAACTGTTTTCCTAATTGGCAAATCGTTCTGGCTTACCAGTAAAGGAATCGACCAGCTTGAGCAAGAACTGAAAGACTCACTTTTTTTCAGGGTACACCCAAATCATTTGGTGAACCTAAGACTCATGGAGAATTTTGTAAAGTGCGATGCCTTTATCACTTTAAGCACTTGCGAAGCTATCCCGGTAGATGCAAAATGTAAGGACATGATAGATAAGTTCTTAAAAAACAAACAGATTTTATAGAGCAATTGGATTAATTGTATATATGTTGAACTTAAACTTAAAACTATGAAACAATTGGTAATTACAACAGCGGCTTTAATTAGCCTGTTTATGCCAACAGGATTTGCACAACTTTTCCCGAAGGTTGATAAACCAAAATCGGACGAAATGAGCATGCTTGTACTTCAATTTGCGTACGACAACGATGGAAAAATGGAGAATGTGCTCAACATGAACTTTACTGGTTGGGCACCTGCGGTCAAAGGGCTTGATGGTAAAATTGTTCCTTTCCGTAAATACGATATGGGGGCCAATTTTACAAATATCTATTACGCCGAGAACCTGCCAGCTGGAGAATATACGCTCATAGGTTTTTACCATGTTTACACCGATTATGGTAAGCTTAAAGAATTTGAAACCGCCCAGGGTAAACAGCATATTCCCAGCTACGAACCTTATGTCGACAGGCCCTACCATGTTAAGCAATTAATCCCCCTAAAACAGGCTGTGGTTGTGAAGCTCGAACCCAATAAGGTGATGACCATGGGGAGCTACGCGGTGAAATTCAAATGGGTTGGCGGTGCCTCTGGTACGACCGATGATCGGTGGAAAGTCATCGAGGATCAAACTTCAATTACCCTGGAGGATCCAGCAAGCGAAACAGTTATTCGCTACATCAAAACATGGGCCACTCCGGCATGGAAAAAATGGAATGCCAAGAATCCAGTTGAACCGCTTTAGTTTCAAATAGAAAATCGAATGTAAATGGGTGTAACCAAAAAGAAAGACGGTTTTCAGAAACGCAAGCAGAAAAGTTAGCATTCAGTGGAAAAAACATCAACAGTCAGAAACAGTAACAAAAACAGTTAAAAACCTGAATAATAACCATTAAAAAAGGAGGACACAAATGAGACACAAAAAGTTAAAATTAAGTGCAGTACTCCTGTTAGGACTCGGACTGACCGGATTACAGGCACAAGAAAGCGTTAACGCCACAGGCGGCAATGCTTCGGGCAGCGGAGGCTCGGTGAGCTATTCCGTTGGACAGGTCGTTTACACCACCCATACCAGCACAAGCGGTTCGGTAGCAGCAGGTGTACAGCAACCTTTTGAAATTTCGGTAGTAACAGCCATTGAGGAAGCCTTAGGCATAACCCTTTTGGTTTCGGCTTATCCTAACCCAACTACCGATTATCTTACATTGAGTATTGGTGAATTTGATATTTCAAATTTATCGTATCAACTGTACGACATTAACGGAAAACTTTTGCAAAGCGAAAAAATTACAGGCAACCAAACAAGTATTGCTATGAGCAACCTTGTGCCTGCCATATATTTTGTAAAAGTAATCCACAACAACAAAGAGGTTAAAACGTTTAAAATCATTAAAAATTAAGGAGGACAAAACAATGAGAAAATTATTTACAATTTGTGCAGCCGTTCTATTAACGGCAGGTGTGTTTGCTCAATCACCCGAAAAAATGAGCTACCAGGCAGTAATCCGTAACAGCAGCGATGATTTGGTAACTAACACCCAAATTGGAATGCAAATCAGCATCTTGCAAGGCTCGGCAAGCGGCACAGCCGTTTACGTAGAAACTCAAACACCAAGCACCAATGCCAATGGTTTGGTAAGTTTAGAAATTGGAGCAGGGACAATTTTAAGTGGCGATTTTACCACTATTGACTGGGCTAATGGTCCATATTTCATAAAAACTGAAACCGACCCTGCCGGAGGAACAAGCTACACCATTACAGGCACAAGTCAATTATTGAGTGTTCCTTTTGCTTTGCACGCTAAAACAGCTGAAACGGTTACTGGCGGAATTACCGAAAGCGACCCAACAGTACCTGCCCATGTAAAAGCCATTACCACCGATAATGTTTCGGATTGGAACGAAGCGCATGGCTGGGGCGACCATTCAGCGGAAGGATATATAACTGACTACACCGTAACCGAAGGCGATATAACTGCTCATCAGGCGGCTATATCCATTAGTGGAAGTCAAATTACTGATTTGAGCGATCACGAAAGCGACCCGACAGTTCCTGCCCATGTAAAAGCCATTACCACCGATAATGTTTCGGATTGGAACGAAGCGCATGGCTGGGGCGACCATTCAGCGGAAGGATATATAACTGACTACACCGTAACCGAAGGCGATGTAACGGCACACGAGGCGGCTATATCCATTAGTGGAAGTCAAATTA
>DSBV01000019.1 GCA_011045955.1 Bacteroidales bacterium
ATATAACGTTGAACCGTTCGCACATTACAATTTAGTAGATGGGCAAGTTCTTTGTTTGTTCGATTATTTCCTATCAACAATTGTATTAATCGTAAAATGTTTTCAGTCTTAGAAGTGTCCATTGTAGTATTTGTATATGTTTTGATTTTACTTTATTGGTTGGATAAAATTAATAAAATTCTTATAGTTTCCAAACCTGTCACTCTGTCATAATTTCTTAGATTATGCTAATATATTGTTAATTAATGCATTTTTAAGCATGTATTTAAACCAATGTGCTAACTTGTGCATGATTTTTGATACCAATGGCATCGGAATTATTAACCTTAAAACTATACAGCGATGAACATCAGTAAGAAATGGATTGTGGCAGGTATTGTTATCCTGCTGTTTATCATTATTTACAGTTCCATTAAGGGTACGTACAACAACATGGTAAAGAAGGATGAGGGTGTAAAGGCACAGTGGGGTAATGTGGAAACAGCCTACCAGCGCAGGCTCGACCTTATTCCCAATCTGGTTAGCACCGTAAAAGGTTATGCTAACTTTGAGCAGCAAACCCTCACCCAGGTAATTGAGGCCAGGGCTAAAGCCACCAGCGTAAACATCAACGCCGATAAACTTGACGAGCAAAGCCTAAAGCAATTCCAGTCCGCACAGGGTGAACTTAGCGGGGCGCTCTCGCGCCTTCTGGTAACCATTGAGCGTTACCCCGACCTGAAAGCCAACCAAAACTTTCTTGACCTACAGGCTCAACTGGAAGGTACCGAGAACCGAATTGCCGTTGAGCGCCGCAAGTTTAACGAGCTTGTTCAGAGTTACAACTCGTACATCCGCCAATTCCCCAAAAATATCTGGGCTAGCCTGTTTGGCTTTGAAAAGAAGGGTTACTTTGAGGCCGAAGCCGGTGCCGAAATGGCTCCTAAGGTTGATTTCAGCAACTAGCAACAAAGTAAAACCATGAAGCCAAAGGATTACTTCACCCCTGGGCAACAACGGCAAATAGTTGAGGCCATTGAGGAGGCCGAAAGGCAAACCTCAGGCGAAATTAGGGTGCATGTGGAATGGCAATGCAAGGTACCCAACCCGTTAGATAGGGCGGCACAGGTCTTTGCCATGCTCAAGATGCACAAAACCAAGTTGCGCAATGGCGTACTCTTTTACCTCTCGATTAGCGACCATAAGTTTGCTATTCTTGGTGATGCAGATATTAATAACAAGGTGCCCGTTGGCTTTTGGGATAATATAAAGGAGGCAATGATTTCTGAGTTCAAAGAGAACCGATTAACTGAAGGGTTGGTAACGGGTATAAAAATGGCAGGCGAACAGCTTGCCGTTCACTTCCCTTACGATGCCAAAACCGATATCAACGAGTTGAGCGATGAAATATCGTTTGGTTAAAAATGATTTTTAATATGAAACGAATACTACATACCATACTCACACTGTTGGTTTTTACAGTGCCTGTAAAGGCACAGGATATACCCAATCCCATGTCGCCACCCCGGCTGGTTAACGATTTTGCCCGTATCCTTTCGCCCTATGAGCAGAAAGCCCTTGAACAGAAACTGCGTGCCTATAACGACAGCACATCAACCCAAATCTATGTGGTAACCGTTAAGAACCTAAACGGTTACGAACCCTCAGATTTTGCATTCAGGTTAGGCGAAAAGTGGGGCATAGGCCAAAAGGGAAAGAATAACGGGATAGTAATCCTGATTAAACCAAAAATTGGCAACGATAGAGGCCGTGCTTTCATAGCCACGGGTTATGGCATGGAAGAGGTTATTCCCGATGCGGTTGCTCGTCGGATTGTAGATAACGAGATGATACCATACTTCAGGGGAAATCGTTATTACAAGGGTATAAACGCTGCAGTTGACGTGATTATCGACTTGGCAGCCGGGCTTTATACCGCCGACGAATACTATAGCGGCGAATCGCCATTGGCTGGCATCATATTCCTGATCTTCTTCTTTGGCATTATTTTTCTATCGGCAAGTAGGGGTAATAGATTGCAGGGTGGCAGTATAGGACGGAATCTGCCTTTTTGGCTGCTTATAAGTAGCATGGGTGGTGGCCGAGGCAGTAGCTTTGGGCACTTCTCGTCGGGGTCTGGTAACTTTGGCGGCTTTCGCGGTGGCGGTGGTGGTAGTTTTGGCGGCGGTGGTGCCGGAGGTAGCTGGTGATACTTATAATAAGCCAATGGCAAAGAGATGCAGTGGCCTTAATACATGTTATATCAAAAAACAAGCATTATTGCAAAGAATGAAATCCATTGCAACAGCGCAGTTGGCAACACTTATGGCTTGGGCGTAATTGGAGCCGCTATTCACTACATTTCCGCGCCACTTCGGTTTGGGTAGGCGTTCTGGGATTCCTCAAGGCGCTGGTGTGGCCTGCCCTTTTGGTTTTTGGCTTACTCAAGCCCTTCGGGTTATAGGGGTAACTCATACCACTACAAGCAAGCATGCGTCAAAAAGTCGGGTGCTAACTGTTTTATGATATGCCGTAGGCAATTATAAACTACTCGTCAATGCTTGCCCAATTGGACCATCCTCTAACAGTAATGGTTTGATTGGAATTATCGTAGGTAATTGTTACACTAACCGTTCGCTTATCGCTTCCCCAAAGGGTTATTGGCAAGTTTTTTAAACCATCGTAGTTGGACTGGTCGTATAACATGACCTCTACCCCATTGCCGTAGTCAACCCCTGACCTATACTCAGCCCAATGGCCATTGGGTAAATCAAGGCAAAAATAGATGTGCTCGCCTGGGGCAATCCGCTGGCCATTTTTTAGAATATTTTCACCCCACGGCTCAGTCGGCTCTAGCTGTGCATCAACTGCACCCCTGTTCCTGACTTGTAGGGTTGTGATAGTGTACCGCGATGCTTGTTCATTGATGAACTACGCATGCAACGAATCCCTTTTTGCTATCGTCATCGTCGATTATTTCACACGTAGTAATGGTAAAAAGAGCGATAATAGCCAATGCAAAGTACTAAAAATAGTTCATGGTAACCGGGTTTAATTTTGGTTTAATTTATTAAAATGTAAAACCGTAGGGTTGTGATATGTGTCCGAAAAGTTGAAAAAATTGATGAACGTGGTTTAACCAAAAACAAAACGCCCTAAAAGGGGCGTTAAAATATTGGATGGAATCAGATACTTAATCGAGCAAGGAATCGTCAACCAGAATACGGCCGCAGTATTCGCAAACAATTACTTTTTTGTGCATTTTGATATCGAGCTGGCGCTGTGGAGGAATCTTATTGAAGCAACCGCCGCAGGCATCGCGCTGAATAGTAACCACAGCAAGGCCGTTACGGGCATTGCCCCTGATACGTTTGTAGGCAGTGAGTAATCGGGGTTCAATGTTCATGGCATACTCTTCGCTCAGGCGGTAAAGCTCATCCTCCTCTTTCTGGGTTTCCTGGGTGATATTCTCGAGTTCCTGTTTCTTAACGTTCAAATCGTGTGTACGCTCTTCCACAGTTTTCTCGGTTTGTTCAACCTGTTGCTTTTTATCCTTTATTTGTTGGGTGTACTCCTTAATGCGCTTGTTGCATAGTTCAATTTCAAGGGTTTGATATTCAATTTCCTTGGTAAGTGAGTCGTACTCCCTGTTGTTACGAACGTTTTTCTGCTGCTCCTGGTACTTCTTGATAAGGGCCTCAGCATCTTTGATTTCAATTTTTTTCTGGTTGATTTGGGTCTCCAGATCCAGGATCTCTTTCTTGTAATTATCAATACGGGTAGTAAGACCCTCTATTTCATCTTCCAGATCCTGAACCTCAAGGGGAAGCTCCCCGCGTAGCAATTTAATCTTATCAATTTTGGAATCTACCTGCTGAAGCTTGTAAAGGAAACGGAGTTTTCCCTCAATGGACAGTTCAGTGCTCTGCTCAGCTGGTTTGATCTTCTCTTTAGCCATAATCTATAGGTAGTTAATAGGATTAGTTCGTACTTTGGATTTTAAGACTGCAAAATTAGATAATTTTTTTGAGAGTAAATCATAAAAAATATCAACGGTAAATTGTTCGCTTTCAAAATGTCCGATATCAATGATTACAATCCGATTTTCGGCATCAAAAAACTGATGGTATTTCACATCGGCGGTAATAAAAACATCGGCATTGGCAGCAATAGCATCATTTAAAAGCGAAATAGCGCTACCCCCGCAAATGGCCACTCTGGCAATAAAATCCTTAACAGGATTTGTGTACCTAACGCAAGGGGCTCTGAATAGTTGTTTTACATGCTTAACGAAATCGATAGGATTCATTGGCTCAGGCAAGTTGCCCACCACACCCAATCCAGCCTTTTTATAGGGTAAGTCGAGGGGGAAAACATCGTAGGCCACCTCCTCGTAGGGGTGAGCCTCAACCATGGCATTAATCACCGCGTTAAGCGTATAGCGGGGCACAACGGTCTCAACCCTAACCTCGGGCTCAAAGTGTATGGTGCCCTTTTCGCCAACGAACGGATTTGTGGCATCGCCAGCCCTGAAGGTTCCCTGCCCTTGAATGTTGAAGGAACAAGAGTCGTAGTTTCCAATTACCCCTGCTCCAGCATTGAACATAGCCTGCCGAACAACCTCGGCATACTCAGTAGGCACAAAGGTAACCAGCTTAACCAGTTGTCCGGTAAGCGGGCTTAACACCTGGGTGCCGGTTAAGCCTAAAACCTCAGCCATTTTAAAGCTCACACCACCCTGCACGCTGTCGATATTTGTGTGAGCAGCGTAAATGGCGATGCCGTTTTTTATGGCATTAACCACAACCTGCTCAACGTAACTTTTGCCAGTTATGCGCTTTAACCCTTTAAAGATTACAGGGTGATGGGCTACTATCAGGTTTGCCCCTGCTGCAACAGCCTCAGCAACCACTTGGGGGGTAACATCAATTGTAAGCAAAACACCAGTCACCACCATGTTAGCATCGCCAACAATGAGGCCGGAGTTATCGTAATCTTCCTGAAAAGCAAGCGGAGCAAACGATTCCAGGATTGAAGAAACTTCTCTAATAGTCATAACGCTTAATCGAGCAAATCGCGAATTTCAATGAGCATGCCCTTGATCTCGGTGAGACACTCCACAATCTTGTAGTTATCGGTAAGCTCATCCTTTTGAGCCGAGAGCTTTTTGCGGGCACCTTCAAGGGTCATACCCTGTTCCTTAACCAGATGGTAAATCAACTTTAGGTTTTCGATATCCTTTTTAGTAAAGTAACGATTGCCTTTCTTGTTTTTGTGGGGTTTGATTATATCAAAATTTTTTTCCCAGAAGCGGATTAACGAGGTGTTTACGCCCAACATCTCGGCCACTTCGCCAATGGAGTAGTAGTACTTTTCAATTTTTTTCTCTTTGTATGGCATTTTAGTAAGTATTGACTAATCGAAACTTTGGGTTGGCTGCGAGGCAATATCAACCAGTTTTTCGTACTGCTCGGGTGTTAAGTCGTTAAAGTAGTAATGGATGGGGTTAACGGGCTGGCCATTCCGGTGCACCTCGTAATGTAAATGTGGGGCCACCGATGTTCCGGTGTTGCCAACATATCCAATAACCATACCGCGTTTAACACGCTGCCCCTTTCGAACGGCAACCTTGCTCATGTGAGCGTAAAGGGTTGAGTAGCCAAAGCCGTGGTCAATAATAACATGATTGCCATAGCCACGCTGAGCATAAACAACGTTAATAACTACCCCATCGCCGGTAGCAAAAATTTCGGTACCGGTTGGTGCAGTAAAGTCCATACCGTTGTGCATTTTAAGCACCTTATAGAAAGGATGAATTCGCATGCCAAACGATGAGGCCACACGGGTTAGCTCCTTATCGCGGATGGGCATTATGGCAGGGATGCTGCGCAGCATCTCCTCCTTGCGTTTTGCCAAATCGGTTATCTCATCAAATGAGCGGCTTTGGATGTATGCTTTCTTGGTTAGGGCATCAGTTTTCTTGGTTGTTTCAATAATCAACTCGCTATTCGATAGCTTCTCCAGTTCGGCGTACCGGTTTACCCCACCAATGCCAGCCTCGCGAATGGAAGCAGGAATAGGTTCGGCCTCAAAAATAATACGGTATATACCCTCATCGCGACGACGCAAATCGTTGATAACGGAGTTCAACTGTTCAATGCGACGGGTTATAAGTTCGTAATTAGTAAGCAGTTCCTGATTTTCGCGTTTTAACTTACGAACCTCAGGAGTATCGATAAATATTGGAAAAAATAAGTAGGAAACAAAACCAATTACAAAGGTGGCCAATAGGTATTTAGTAGCAAGGGAAAGGTGATCTTTTATAGTTTTCCTTTCCTTAACAAATATCAGTTGCTCTGGATGAAACTTATACTTATGCTTTACCATATAGCCTTAATCCAAAAATTGACTTGAGTACTTCTTGAGCATATTTTGGTAGTCGTCCTCGGTCATGTCGTTAAAGTAGTTGATGGGGTTTACAGGTTTTCCGCGGAGTATGACCTCGTAATGCAGGTGTGGGCCAGTACTTTTACCCGAACTACCCAGTAAACCAATCTCTTCAGCGCGTTTTACTCGCTGTCCTACTTTTACAAGAACCTTACTGAGATGGGCATAACGCGTTTTATAGCCAAAACCATGATCTACAACAACTTGGTTGCCATAGCCGTGGAAGGAGTAACCAGCTTCAACCACAATACCATCGCCAGTGGAATAGATAGGAGTACCAACTGGGCCCACAAAATCAATTCCTGCATGCATGGTAATGGCCCCGTTTATGGGATCGCGACGGAAACCGTACAAGCTTGAAACCCTAATTAAATCCTTTGTGTTAATCGGCTGAATGGCAGGAACGCACATAATCATCTTCTCCTTATTCTTGGCCATTTCGGCAACATCATCAAAAGAGCGCGATTGAACGTAAGCTCGCCAGGCGAGTTCATCGAGAGCCCTAAACGTTTTTATCAGGGTTAACGAGTTAGTGGATGAACGTAAGTTCGCATACCTATCCACACCACCATAACCACCCCTACGGATGGTGTTGGGAATGGTATCGGCCTCAAAAATTGCCCTGTAAATATTATTGTCCCTGGCTTCAAGAACCGCTAACGCATTGCTCAGCTCAAATATTTGCTTTTGCGCCAATTCATATTTAAGTACATACTCAGCATTTACTCTTTTAAGCGACATCTCAACAGGAGTATCGTAAATAACTGAAAGAACATAGCCTAACCCAAAAAAAACACCTGCATAAAATCCCAAATGAATTAGTATCTTTGCAAAGCGTTTGTAAAAAGGAATTCGAATAGCCTCGAATTTGAGAGTATGGGGGTTAAACTGGTATTTATATTTTGCCATAATTTTTAACACTAACCACTACAATGTAACACACATTTGACAAACTGCAACAAAACTATGGTAAAAATATTTTTTACACAAGTAAAAAGAACAATTTTTTTACTTTAAATGGTTAAATGAAGAATATTAACACTTTCATTACTAGTTTTTTATGACATCAAAGGAATTGCGTCAGAAATTTTTAGACTTTTTTGCTGGCAAATCGCACCAAATTGTGCCTTCGGCGCCAATGGTTATAAAGGATGACCCAACCCTGATGTTCACCAATGCAGGCATGAACCAGTTTAAGGATATTTTCCTTGGCAATGCACCGGCAAAGTATCCCCGTGTAGCCAACTCGCAGAAATGCCTCAGGGTATCGGGCAAGCATAACGATTTGGAGGAGGTGGGCCACGACACTTACCACCACACCATGTTTGAGATGCTTGGGAACTGGTCGTTTGGCGATTACTTTAAACGCGAAGCCATTGATTGGGCCTGGGAGTTTCTGGTTGATGTGCTGAAAATAGATAAGAACAGGCTTTACGCAACAATATTTGAGGGTATCCCCGACGAAGATATAGAACGCGACCTTGAGGCATATGAATGCTGGAAAAAGCATTTACCCGAAAATAGGATTTTACTGGGAAGCAAAAAGGATAATTTCTGGGAAATGGGCGATACCGGCCCTTGCGGCCCCTGCACCGAAATCCACATCGACTTGCGCAATGATGATGAACGCAAAGCTATACCTGGTGAGCAAATGGTTAACAAAGGACACCCACAGGTAATTGAAATCTGGAACCTTGTATTCATCCAATTTAACCGTAAAACCAAAGGTGCATTAGAGCCACTTCCGGCCAAGCATGTTGATACGGGCATGGGCTTTGAGCGCTTGGCCATGGTTGTTCAGGGGAAAAAGAGCAACTACGATACCGATGTGTTCACACCCATTATTGACCGTATATCGCAGATGTGCGGAATACCCTATGGCACCGACTCTAAAGCTGATGTGGCCATGCGCGTTATTGCCGACCACCTCAGAGCAATAAGCTTCTCCATTGCCGATGGGCAGCTTCCATCGAATGTTAAGGCGGGGTATGTAATACGCCGCATTCTCCGCAGGGCAGTTAGATACGGTTACACATTCCTGAACTTCCGCGAACCGTTTATCGATAGCCTTGTGGCCGTTCTGGTTGACCAAATGGGCGACCACTTCCCTGAACTCAAGGCGCAGCAAACCCTCATTACCAACGTAATAAACAAGGAGGAAGCAACATTCCTGCGCACTCTTGAAACGGGTATCAAGCTGCTTGAGCAGCTTATTGATAAGGCAGCAAAGGAAAACAGAACCGAGATATCGGGTAAGGATGCCTTTGTGCTCTACGACACCTATGGTTTTCCGCTTGACCTTACTGAACTCATCCTACGTGAGCATAACCTGAGCGTTAGCCGCTCAGAGTTCGATACCGAGATGGCTACCCAAAAGGAGCGCTCCAGAGCCGACGCTGCTGTTGAAGCTGACGATTGGGTAAGCGTGACCAATGCTGAAAAGGTAGAATTTGTTGGGTACGACACCCTTAAAACCGACGCCCGCATTATACGTATGCGAACGGTTAAAACCAAAGGGAAAGAGCAATACCACGTAGTGCTCGACCGCACCCCATTTTACGCTGAATCGGGTGGACAAGTAGGCGATTCGGGATTACTTGAGAGCGACTCGGAATCCATTAAGGTGCTAAACACCTTTAAGGAAAACAACCTTATTATACATCTTTTAGATAGATTGCCCCAAAACCCCAACGCACCTTTCTTTGCCACAGTTGATTACGAAAAACGAATTCGAACTGCCAATAATCACTCAGCCACACACCTGCTTCACAATGCGCTACGCGCCATTCTGGGCACCCATGTGGAGCAAAAAGGCTCATTGGTTCACCCCGATTACTTGCGTTTCGATTTCTCACACTTCCAAAAAATGACCGATGAGGAGATACGTATGGTGGAACAACGGGTAAATAAGCTAATCCGACAAAACATACAACTTGATGAACACCGAAGTGTCCCCATGGAGCAGGCTCAAAAAATGGGAGCCATTGCCCTATTTGGCGAAAAGTATGGCGAAAATGTTAGAGTTATTAAGTTTGGCGAATCGGTTGAGCTTTGTGGCGGTACCCACACCAAGGCAACCGGCAACATAGGTTACTTCAAAATTGTTTCAGAGGGCGCCATCGCAGCCGGAGTTCGCCGCATCGAGGCAATTACCGGCGAAAAAGCCGAAGAGTTTGTTTACTCGCAGATTGATACCATAAACCAGGTAAAGTCGGCACTTGGCAATCCACCAAACGTTACTCAGGCTGTTACCAAACTGGTTGATGAGAACAACCAGCTAAAAGATCAACTAAATGCCCTACAAACCGAAAAACTAAAAGCGGTTAAAGCGGAGCTAAAGACAAAGGCTACCGAACGTAATGGTATCAACCTGATTTGCGAACGAATAAGCATTGGCAATGCCGATGCCTTAAAGGATTTAGCATTCCAGCTGAAAAATGAGGTGCCAAACCTATTCCTGGTATTGGGTTCAGAAGTCGATGGCAAAGCGCTGCTTACCATTATGATAAACGAAACGCTTGTTGAGAAGCATGGCCTTAACGCAGCAGCAATTGTAAAAGAGGCTGCCAAGGAAATCCAAGGTGGCGGTGGCGGACAACCATTCTTTGCCACTGCTGGAGGGAAAAAAACCGATGGATTGGACAGAGCGATAGCCAAAGCCAAAGAAGCAATAAAATAGAAATCATAAAGGCTGCCCCAAATAAGGCAGCCTTTAATTTATTTTCAAAAATCAAAACAATTCTACTTAACAATACCAGCAAAGCCCATAAAGGCCAGTGCCAGGATGCCGGCAGTTAACAAGGCTATGGGTGCTCCCTTCATGCCTTTGGGTACATTGGCCAAATCAAGGTGCTCTCTAATTCCAGCTAAAACGACAAGTGCTAAACCAAAACCTATAGCGCTTGCCGCAGCATACACTACACCTTCCACTAGGTTAAAATTCTTTTTAATAACTAGAATAGCAACACCAAGCACAGCACAGTTGGTAGTAATAAGAGGCAAGAAAATACCTAGTGCCTGATAAAGGACAGGGCTAAGCTTTTTCAGGATTATTTCAACCATTTGAACCAGCGAGGCTATAACCAATATAAACACTATGGTTTGCATGTAGCCAATCCCTAATGGGTTTAACACATAGTGCTGAAGCAAAAAAGTAACTATAGTAGCCAAAACCATTACAAAGGTTACCGCACCTGACATGCCAGCCGAAGTGCTAATTTTAGAGGAAACTCCAAGAAATGGGCATATCCCGAGGAATTGCGCTAGCACAACGTTATTAACAAAAATGGCGGCAATTATAATTATTAGGTATTCCATATTGCTTCCTCCTATTTTTTAAATCGATTAAAGATGGCAATCAGATATGCAAGGGCAATAAATGCACCAGGCGCCAAAACAAATACTAAAATGGGGTCGTGAAAGAAAACCTCTTTAAGCCAAAAAGGCTCTTTGGGAATAATAGGTAATCCAAAAATTGAAAAGTTACCCAGCATCTCTCTTACGCTTCCAAGCAAAGTAAGAGCAAAAGTAAACCCAATCCCCATACCTAATCCATCCAACAATGAATCAAAAATAGTATTCTTATTAGCAAATGCTTCAGCTCTACCCAATACTATGCAGTTTACTACAATTAAAGGGATAAATATCCCCAAGCTCTCATAAAGTTTGGTTGCATAAGCCTGCATAACCAAATCGACAATGGTAACAAATGTAGCAATAACAACTATGTAGGAAGGAATACGTACCTTGTCGGGGATAAAACGGGCAATGGCCGAAATTACAACATTTGAACTTAGCAAAACAAAAGTAGTAGCAAGCCCCATACCCATACCATTGAAGGCCGATGAGGTAGTAGCCAAGGTGGGGCACATCCCAAGAACTAAAACAAAAATTGGATTCTCTCTGAGTATACCTTTTGTTAATTGGGCAACTTTACTCATTGCTTACCTCCTTTCTTAAGTTCGTTATAGGCGCGAGCCAGGGCATCGCAGTATGCTCTTGATGTGATGGTTGAAGCGGTTATTGCATCTACATCGCCACCATCTTTTTTGACTAGTAGTTTAAAATTCTCGGGACTTTTACCTTCGAACTGAACGCTAAATTCAGATTTTTGCGGTTCAATTTTGTCTCCTAAACCGGGTGTTTCCTTATGTGAAATAACCGCAACCTTGTTAATGGTTCCATCGGGAAGGAAACCAACCATGAGTTCAATTAAACCTGCAAAACCATTGTTGCTAAAGGTTTTTACTGCCGTTCCTACGGGTTGCCCATCCTTTGTTGCAAGGTAAAAAGTAAGCTCTCCACCATCAACAGCAACACTGTAAGCCTCGTTGCCGGGTTGATTATCAAACTCGGGGAGTACCGCCTTAATGGCATTATTTATTTTCGCCTGTTGCGCAAGGTCGATTGGCTCCATGGTTGACTGGTAAACCAGGCCAAGCGCTGCCGAGGCTACCAGGGTAATAACCAACAGTGTAGCCGTCATATTCTTGAAGTTCGATTCCACCTTAGCCATTGCGCTTTACCTCCTCTCCAAAACGTTTAGGTTTTACATATCGGTTAATTAATGGCACAAAGGCGTTCATAATAAGAATGGCAAACGAAACGCCCTCAGGGTATGCTCCCCATACCCTTATAATCACGGTTAGCAATCCTATTCCAAGACCGAATATCAACATTCCTTTGGGGTGCATGGGTGAGGTAACATAATCGGTTGCCATGTATATGGCACCAATCATTACACCTCCGGTAACCAAGTGGAAAATTGGGTCGGCATTCTGCTCAGGGTTAATTAGCCAAAGGATACCCGTGAAAACAAAAATGGTTGCGAAAATTGAAATAGGAATACGCCAGGTTATCACCTTTTTATAGAGTAACCACGCAAAACCAATGAGTAGAGCCAAGGCTGATATTTCGCCTAGCGAACCACCCATAACCCCCATGAATAGTTGCAGATGTGATGGTATCTGGTCGGCTATTTGCGAAATGGTATCACCCTTTTTTAACCCTTCCTTCAGAATGGCCAGGGGGGTTGGCCCAGTAACCGCATCTATATATTTTAATCGCGATTCAATTGGCAGCGGCCAGCTGGTCATCTGAACCGGGAAGGATATCAGCATGAAAACGCGAGCCGCTAAAGCGGGGTTGAACGGATTGCTTCCCAGTCCACCAAAACTCATTTTGGCAACTCCAATGGCAAATAAACTACCAGTTACAACAATGTACCAGGGCAAGTTGCTTGGCACGTTAAAGGCAAACAATAAGCCGGTAACAATGGCTGAACCATCGGTAATGGTAGGCTGAACCTTAAGGATGAACTTTTGAATAAGATATTCAAAAAGAACGCATGAGAGAATAGAGAGTAATGTAACAAACAGGGCACCTATGCCAAAGTAGTAAAGTGAAACCGCAAAAGCGGGCATAAGCGCCAATACCACGTTGAACATAAGTCGTCTGGTCGATTCGCCGCTATGCACGTGGGGTGATGGTGAAACTACAAGTTTACTATCCATTATCTTTTTTAGTTTGGCTAGTTAAGTCAAATTAGTTCTTACGTGCCCTGATGATTTTATTCACTTCGGTTTTGCCTAACCTAATGTAATCGAGCAAAGGTAGGTTTGCCGGGCACTCAAAGCTGCACGATCCGCATTCCATACAATCGAGCACACGCTCATGCTCCATTTTATCGAACATCATGCGCTGGCTCATCCGGATGAGCAGGTATGGTTCAAGCCCCATGGGGCAAGCGCTAACACACTTGGCGCAGCGTATGCATACGCTTTCGGCCTTACGTTTCGATTCGGCAGCAGGAAAAACTATAATCCCTGAAGTACCCTTGGTTACCGGTACTGTAATATCGGTAACTGCCTTACCCATCATGGGCCCGCCATTAACAACCTTGGCAGTATCATCGGGTAAACCACCGGCAGCAGCAATCAGTTCAGAAACCGGTGTGCCAATTCGAACTAAAAAGTTTGAGGGTTTGGGTAAATTCTTGCCGGTTACGGTTACAACCCGTTCAAAGAGGGGCTTATTCTTTTGCACAGCCTCGTAAACAGCGTATGCTGTACCCACGTTATGAACCACTGCGCCTATATCGATAGGTAAACCTCCCGATGGAACCTCACGGTTGATTAGCGCTTTGATTAACTGTTTTTCTCCTCCTTGAGGGTATTTAACCTTTAAGGCATGAGCGGTGATGCCGGGATATTCCTTAGCTATTTCAGAAAGATATTTAATGGCATCGGGTTTATTATTCTCAATGCCAACCAAAGCCTTATCAACGTTCAAGGCTCGCATGAGCAGCTGAATTCCCACCATGAGTTCATGACCCTTCTCGAGCATTAAACGGTGATCCGAGGTGAGGTAGGGTTCGCACTCAACGCCATTGATAATTAGCACATCGGCCTTTTTACCAGCAGGTACCGAGAGTTTAACATGCGAGGGGAAAGTAGCACCGCCAAGCCCCACGATTCCGGCCTCGGCTATTTTTTTGATTATGGTTTGCGCATCAGCATCAATATGGCGCTTTAGTTCAGGCGACCTGTCGATAGTGGGCTCCCACTCATCGCCCTCAACTGCTATGGTAATTGCCGGGCGTTTGTATCCCGAGCTGTCGAGCACCGGTTCGATAGACTCCACAGTACCCGAAACCGATGAATGAATATTGGCCGAAACAAAGCCTGCGCCTTGAGCAATGAGCTGGCCAACTTTAACTTTATCGCCCTTGGAAACCACTATGGTTGCAGGCGCTCCAATGTGCTGCGATACAGGAATGGTTACCTTAGCAGGTAGTGACAACACCTCAATGGGCCTATTGGCCGAAAATTTATTCTCAGGCGGATGAACGCCTCCTTTAGCAAATGTCTTCAACATTACTATACTATATGATTATGTTAGGTGTTACAATTAATTACTTTCAACATTCATAGCTTGCCCTTCGACCTTTTGCTTACGCGGGGGGAAGTTTATTTCAAGGATTGCGCCAGTAGGGCACTCCTCCACGCACTTACGGCAAAGCTTACACTTGTTGTAATCGATATAGGCAAGGTTGTTTTCAAGGGTGATGGCATCGTGGGGGCAAACCTTAACACACTTTCCACAGCCAATACATGCCACCTGGCAGGCCTTACGGGCTGGGCCACCCTTATCCTTGTTAATACACGATACAAAAATGCGCTTGCCCTTAGGCCCCTTCTTGCGAAGTTCAATGATGAATTTTGGACAAGCCTTTACACAAGCGCCGCATGCCGTACACTTCTCCTCATCCACAACAGGCAAAAGGGTTACCGGATCGATATGGATGGCATCGAACTTACAAACAGCCACACAGTCGCCCAAGCCAAGGCAGCCATACTGGCAGCCAGTATCGCCGCTGTAAAGGGCTGTAGCCAGTTTACACGATGAAGCGCCATCGTACTCCACAACACGTTTCCGGAGTTCTGGGCTACCCGAGCAACGTACAACGGCAATCATGGGATCCTTTGCCTCAACGGTTTGGCCAAGAACCTCGGCAGCCTTTGCCATGGTATCGTTACCCCCCACAGGGCAAAATAACGACCCAATATCATCGGTTTTAACGAATGCCTCGGCAAAGCCCCGGCAACCAGGATATCCACATCCACCACAGTTAGCCCCGGGCAGTACAGCCTCAACCAAATCGATACGCGGATCCTCAATTACCTTAAATTTCTGAGCCACAAGGTATAACACTATGGCAAGCGCTACACCTAAAAGGCTAAGAACCAAAACTGCTGTAATAATGATAGAATTCATAAATTAGTTTGGTTTTACTTATAATTTCTCAATATCAAAATGAAATTGCTTTTCAATTCTTTTCCTAAACAAGTAAAGCAAAAGGTAGTATGGTACAAGCACAGCCAACGCGATCAAACCCGAAACTGGCTCGCTTAACCCCATAGCGTTGAACACAAAAAGGGAAACCACAAGAACGATTAACGGAAGGATGTATCCCAAAAACAAGGCCTTGAAGCCGAGCGATTGCTGCAAGGTAACCTTAACAGTTTCGCCTACGGTATAACTGTGATATGGCTTTGACACTACTACCTGTTTCTCAGCGACATCGGCAGCGGTACAGGCTCCTTTAGCATGACAGCTGGCGCAAGCGGACTGGCTGATTATTGTTACCCGAATATCGGTTGCAGTTACAGCCTCAACACGTCCTAAATGCTCAATAACATTGGGTTTTGAAGACATCCACGGAAAACGTTTGAAATCAACCACAAAAATAAATTTCTTTAGTATACTTTTCAGCAGCCAATGCAATTTGGAATCATTCTAAACATCTGCAAATTAATAATCGATGACGATTAGGTAACCAAACAGCCCCTCTTTTTGTAATCCTGTGCGTAGTAAGAATCTCCTACATAGGCAATAGGATAAATGTTAAAAAAAGATGCTTCGTCTGGAGTCTATTCCGATTTATCGAAACTCATCATTTAAATCGACTTATGAACCGAACAAAAGCAAGCATCACAGAGCCGCTATGTGTAAAACGGTGTTACACAGAGTGATATTCACGAACAACAAACAACGTTTCCAGTCCCCTAGGGCGTAATACTTGTAACTCCATGACCAATTCCATTTGTATAGCAATGCACGCTATGGCATTCCAAAGATCAATACTGAAACGTTGCATCGCTACAGAAAAGAAATGCAAAGAGCGATTGTCGGAAAACCTATCAAAAGGGATAAGGGGTATGAAGGTACAATGAGATGCTCCGACTGCGCTAAGCGTGTCAAAGGGATGTTTCGGAAACTCACAACATGACAAATTTCTTTAACTAAACGGCATTGAATTACTAATGTAAAGTTCAGCAATCGATTGCATGGCTTTTACTTCAAATCTGTTTGAATTTATTCTTAAATATACCGTTAATAATACCTTTGGCAGGTTAAGGAATTGCTATGCGAATTGCGTCGAAAAGAATTTTTACTGTTATTGACCCTCTCCTTTTTTTGTGAATGGATACACACAAGCTGTATCCGATAACAATCCACTATTCGACGATAGCGAAGTTGCACGAATTGATATCACCATAAATCCGGCATACCTACAAAGCATATTGCAAGCTGGAAACGAAGAAAGCAATACTGAATACCCTGCCACTTTCCGTTTCACTTCATCAAAATTTACTGCTGTTATTGAAAATGTTGGCTTCAGGCTTAAGGGAAATACATCGCGTTACGCTAAAAAGAAATGGTTCAAGGTTTCGTTCAATACCTTTGAGCCAGGGAAAAAACTGAAGGGGAATGAAAAGCTAAACCTCAACGGTGAACATAACGACCCATCGATAATACGCTCCAAACTGGTGTGGGATTTAATGAATGGTATCGGGTTGCCCGCTCCACGGGCAAACCATGTTAGGTTTTATACTAACAATCAGTATTACGGGCTATACATCAACGTTGAACATATAGATGAAAATTTTGTGAAAGCTCGTTTTGGCAACAATGATGGAAATCTTTTTAAATGTCTATACCCTGCCGATTTAACATACCAAAGCAGTGACCCTAATGCCTATAAATTTGTCTAAAACGGATTCCTTGTCTATGATATAAAAACCAATACCCAACAGGACAACTACACTGATAAAGCGGAGCTTATCGACGTGATTAATCGCACACCGGTATCGGAATTACCTGCTGAACTTGAGCCAATTTTTGACGTTAATAACTTCCTGAAACACTTAGCCGTAGAGACACTAACAGGCCATTGGGATGGATACTCGTTCAACAAGAACAACTTTTACCTTTACAGGAATACAACTACCAGACGCTTTGAGTTCATACCCTACGACACCGACAACACGTTTGGAATTGACTGGTTCAATATTGACTGGACAACACGCAACGTTGGCTCGTGGGCAAGCAGCCAGGCTCGACCTTTAACAAAAAACATACTTGCAGTTGAAGTTTACCGCAAGCATTACTACCTTTACCTGAAGCAACTAATAAACGAAGCCTTTACGGTAAATACCATTCAGTCCAAAACTCTTGCCATACGATCGAAAATTGAAAACTACGCCACCACCGATCCTTAGCGGCCACTCGATTACAGAAGGAATAGTACTGATTTCTTCAGTTCCTACTTCAATGCGCTTGGCGGGCATGTTAAGTATGGCTTAATCCCCTACGTAACCAAGCGCATACAGTACGCAAACTCACAGTTTAGTGTTGTCAATATCCCGCCAATTGTTTCCAATGTTAGCTGGTTAGCATACGGCTACAAAGTTCCAGTTACCGTTTTTGCCGATGTTGATGACGAAGGAAAGGCATCCCTTAAACTACACCTTAAGGCTGGTGAAGGGAAATGGCAAAGCATCGATATGCAGAACACCAACCGAAACCACTACAAAGCTACAATTGGGCCATGGGATAAACCTGTAAAGCATATCAGCATTTACCTTGAGGCTACCGACAATACTGGCAAAACTACTCGCGAACCGCTTTACAATGGATACACTGTAGAATTCAATGAGGTTACCATTCCGCTATGCATTAACGAGGTGATGACCTCCAACACATCGATTTTTCCTGATGAGCATGGCAACTACTCCGACTGGATTGAGCTATACAACTACGGCAAAAATCTTATATTGCTACAGGGTATAAGCACAAGCAATAGCCTGGGTAAACCAGGGAAATGGGCTCTGCCTAGCATCACTATTAACCCTGGCGAGTTCCTGCTTCTTTGGTCCGATGGCCAACCCAAATGAGGGAAAAATCATTTACCCTTCCGCCTAAGTAGCCAAGGCGAAGAAATTGCGCTTTTTACATCTAAAACCGATGGTTACAAGCTAATTGATGGCCACCAATTTGGCAAAATACCGAAAAACGAAAGTTTTGGCTATTACCCCAACGCTATCGGCTTGCCTCAAGCGCTGCTTAGCCCTACACCCGGAAAAAGTAATGTTTACACATCCAAACGGGTTGATATGGTGTTGCCTGAGGTCATTGCCTACCCTCACCCATTTGCTGAATCGGTTACAATTACCCTATCGTACCAGCCAGCCTACGATTACACCGTATCGGTAATAAATTCGCAAGGAATAGCTGCTTGTGAACACTATGTTAAAAAAGGCAACAATCCTAAGATAGAGTGGCATCCACAAAACATCTCGAGGGGCATCTACTTAATAGCAGTTACAATTCATGGCAAACAAAACCAAATTATTAAGACGCAAAAAGTTATTTTTGAAAAATTTTAAATTGATGAATCGTAATAAACTGGCTTTGCTTTTTGCATCTACATTTTTACTAATAGTCACACATGCTAGTTCACAGGTTGCTCGCACACTATGGAGCGGTGCTGAATTGCAGATTCCTTATTCAAAAGCATTTAGCGTCACGTTTTCCCCTGAGCTAAGGCTAACCGATAAAAAGAGAATTGATGATTTTATTCTTGAAGCCGAGGCTCAACTTCGTATCCACAAAATCCTGCGACCTACTATTTCATACAGGTACTACAGATTTTACGATGATCCGGGTGAGTATTTCAATGGTCAACGGTTGGGTGCAGGCATAAACTCATCGGTTGAATTGGGGCGATTAAAGATGACCAATCGCCTATTCTACTTTCATAGGCTAATCACCCGTTACGCTTATGGTTACTCCATTGAAACACGGCGAGAGTTCCGCGAGGGTATCAAAATAACATACAACATAAGGCGAACAAAACTTAAACCCTTTGTACAGGCCGAGATCTATTACGACCTATCGCCAAACCGCAACTATGAATTTTCAAAAATTAGGGTAAGAACTGGCTTGGAATATCCCTTGAACAAGCGGTCGAGTATAGTCCTGTTTTTCCAAATACAGGATAAGCTGAATACAAGCAACCCGCTACGAACCTACACGGTTGGTATTTTTTACAACTATAAGCTACCTACACCAAAACCTAAATCGGTTGATATAGAGTAAATGTATTATTAACCACTTTAATGTATTACCTTTGCAGCAATTTTATTGCTGCTTTACAATGATTTCGGTTAATAATCTTACTCTTAGTTTTGGCGGTTTCGACCTATTCAAGGGCATAAGCTTTCAGCTGAACGACGATGAGCGGGTTGGGCTTGTAGGCAAAAATGGAGCTGGAAAAACAACACTGCTCAGGCTAATTGCTAACGAACTTCAACCCACAAAAGGGAACATATCGCTGCCGGCTGAGGTAAGGTTAGGCTATTTGCCCCAGCAAATGAAACTGGCATCGGGCAAAACGGTAATTGAAGAAACCCACAAGGCTTTCACCGAAATCATTCATATTAAAAATGATATAAGCCACATATCGGATCAAATTGCTCATCGCACCGATTACGAAAGCAAGGAATACCTTGACCGGATCAACAAGCTTACCGACCTTAACGACCATTACTCCATACTTGAGGGAGATACAGCCGATGCGCGAGCAGAGCAAACCCTTTTAGGCCTAGGTTTTAGGCGAACCGATTTCACTCGCCAAACCTCTGAGTTTAGTGGTGGTTGGCGTATGCGTATTGAGTTAGCCAAAATATTGCTTCAAAATCCACAGGTTTTGCTGCTCGACGAGCCAACCAATCATTTGGATATTGAATCGATACAGTGGTTGGAGGAGTACCTAAAAAACTTTCGGGGGGCATTGCTGCTCATCTCCCACGACCGTGCCTTTCTGGATAACGTAACCCAGCGAACCATTGAAATCTCGCTTGGCAATGTTTACGATTACCGCGTACCCTACTCGCAATACGTGGAGTTGCGCCGTGAACGGCGCGAACAGTTAATGGCCGCCTACCGCAACCAGCAAAAGCTGATTGAGGATACCCAGGAGTTTATTGACCGCTTTCGCTACAAGGCCACTAAGGCTGTTCAGGTGCAATCGCGTATCAAGATGCTTGAACGGATGGATATCATTGAAGTTGATGAAGAGGATACGGCAACGCTAAACATACGATTCCCCGAGGCCCCCCGCTCAGGCGATGTAGTCATTGAGGCTAAGGGTGTAGCAAAAAGTTTTGGAAGCAAGCTCGTTTTTTCCGATGTGCATTTCTCCATTGAACGTGGTCAAAAGGTAGCCTTTGTTGGCCGGAATGGCGAAGGAAAAACAACCATGAGCCGCATAATTATTGGCGAACTCCCTTACGATGGTTACCTTAAGGTAGGGCATAATGTTTCCATAGGTTACTTTGCCCAAAACCAGGATGAACTACTTGATGGTTCACTGACTGTACTTGAAACCATTGATCATGCGGCGATAGGCGATATTCGAACCCGCATGCGCGACATACTTGGCGCATTCCTTTTCCGCGGCGGGGATGTTGACAAGCGCGTAAGCGTGCTATCGGGCGGCGAGCGGAACCGGCTGGCCATGGCAAAACTTATGCTTCAACCCTACAACCTGCTTGTTCTGGACGAGCCCACCAATCACCTGGATATGCGCTCAAAAGATGTTCTAAAAAGCGCCTTACAGGCATATAATGGAACTGTAATACTCGTTTCGCACGACCGCGATTTCCTTAACGGGCTAGTCGATAAAATTTACGAATTCACCGATGGTAAGGTAAAAGAACATCTTGGCGGAATTTATGATTTTTTACAACGAAAAAAAATGGAAAGCCTGAAAGAACTAGAAACTAAACAGGCTGAGCGCAAGGTCAAAAATACCAGCAATACCTCATCGAATCATAAGGCACAGTGGGAAGAACGGAAGGAACTCGACAGGCAAATCCGAAAATTGGAAACACAGGTTGAAAAAATTGAAAAGGAAATTGCGGTGCTGGAAAAAGAAATTGCCGAAACCGACGCAAAACTTTCGAACCCTACAGCCCATGGCATTGACCTATCCAATAAAGAATTTTTCAAACAGTACGAGAACCATAAAACTGAGCTAGTAAGTAAAATGGAGCAGTGGGAAAATTTACTGGCTCAAGCTGAAGAGTTAAAAACAAAACGAAACAACACAAACCCATAGCAATGGAAAACTCCGAGAACGTAATATTTGGAATCAGGGCTGTTTTAGAGGCTTTAAATGCCGGTGCAAGAATCAGCAAGGTGTTAGTCCGCCAAGGGCTTACCGGCAACTTGGCATCGGAACTGATGGGAATACTAAAACACAACAATATTCCCTTTCAGTATTTGCCCAACGAGGCCTTTTCAAAGTATAAAAACAAAAATCATCAGGGTGTAGTAGCATTTACATCACCCATTGAGGTTTACAGGGTTGACGATATTTTAACGCAGTTACAGGAAAAGACCAATACTCCATTCGTACTTATACTCGATCGCATTACCGATGTCCGTAATTTTGGCGCCATAGTACGCACTGCCGAATGCGCTGGTGTCGATGCTATCATTGTCCCTGCAAAGGGTGCTGCCAACATTGGAAGCGATGCCATTAAAACATCGGCTGGTGCGCTTTACAACATTCCCATTTGCAGGGTAGGTAGCCTGAAAATGTTATGCTATCAACTGCGCGATTACGGATATAGAATTGTTTCGACATGCGAAAGGGGCGAGAAACTGCTTTATGAAGCTAACCTTACCGGGCCTATAGCTATTGTTATGGGCGCTGAGGATACCGGCATTCACCCCGAAGTGCTGAGGCTTTCGAATGAAATAGTTCGTATTCCGTTAAAGGGTAAAATTGAGTCGCTCAATGTATCGGTGGCAACTGGAGTAGTTATTTTTGAGGCAGTAAGGCAACGCAGCCTATAGCCCCTTCTCATCTAACACCATGGCGCATTGCCTGCGTCCGTACTCAATGAGCTCGGCTGCCTTGTAAAACTCAAATACGGTAGCCGAATTTTTCGATATGGGAATTAGCGCATCGGGTGGAGTTACCCTGATGGCATATTGCGTTAGCTGGGACTGCATGAGCTGCACTGAACGCATGGCCAGGTCGAAATAGCCAATACTTTTAGGAGTTATTTTCCCTTTCTTCTCACCCTCCTTGGTGGCCTTAGTGGTATGCCCAAAAAGCTTATCCCACCTATCGATAAGCTGCTCAACCTTGGGATTATCCTTCATCCAGCTATTCTTTATCTGCTTGCTGTTGAGCCTAATAACCTGTTCATAAGGAGCAATGGCATTCAAATCGACAGCTACCAATAAATCGCCTTTCGTTCGCTTAACAAACTCCAATGGCAATGGCGAAAGAACACCACCATCAACAAGCAATGTGCCGTTGTAGGGCATTGGTGTGAACACGCTTGGGATGGATATGGAGGCACGAATGGCATTTTGAAGATTTCCTGAATTAAATACAACAAGTTGATTGTTTATAATATCAACTGCCACCGCTGTATAGGGTACAGGCAACTCTTCAATGCTAATATCCGGAATCATTTTGAGTTCCTGCATCTTCTCAAAAACCTTTTGCCCCTTAACAATGCCCTTTGATGAGAATGTAAAATCAATAAGCGTTAAGATATCGAACTTATCGAGTTTCAGTATCCAGTTCTTGTATTCTTCAAGTTTGTTTGTGGCTAAAAGGCCGCCTACAAGCGCACCCATCGATGATCCGGAGATAGAGGTAATGCTGTAGCCCCTTCGGGTTAACTCCTCAATCACCCCTATATGTGCTAATCCACGAGCCCCTCCACTTCCAAGCACCAACGCAACATTCTTTGATTTGGCCATAGATTATGGTTTTAAGTGTTAATGACTAATTCCTTTCTTCAAAAAATGTTCCCCAAAAAAAGAATCGGGAACAGATACCTAATACTTAATCTTGTTCTCCTTTTTATCCCACTCCCTAAAAGGAACAACGCCCTTTTCAGGGCTAACGTGAATGAAAGGGATTCGGCGACGGTCGAACGAAAGGGTTACCTCATCGTAAATAAAGCTATCGTCGAAACCGTGGTACGAGGCCATATGGCGATTGGCTGAGTAGTAAACCTTATCGAGGCGAGCCCAGTAAATTGCCCCAAAGCACATGGGACAAGGCTCACATGAGGTATAGAGAACACAACCGTTTAGCTGAAAGGTATTCAGGTTCTTACAGGCATCACGTATAGCCATTACCTCAGCGTGGGCTGTGGGATCGTTTGTTGATGTTACATGGTTTTTGCCACGCCCAACAATTTTACCATCTTTCACCACAATGGCGCCAAATGGTCCTCCCTCGTCGGCCATCAGGCCCTCAACAGCTAATTTAATGGCCTCGTCCATGAATTTTTCGTGTTCGTTCATAGTTTACTTTTATATATCTAATTTACTAAAAAATCTCCAAAGACAAAGATCCCAAATTGAACATATTGAGGCGGAAGCCAAACCCTATAGTTGGCTTCCACATCTGGAAACTAATTAATTCCCTTTAGCAATTGCTCTAATATCATCGCTCGTCATTCGCTGAAAAACCTTTAAATCAAAAATAGGAAGTGCAGCAAAAATATGATCAATTATGTTTGATTGAATAACCTCGTACTGAACCCATCGTTTTTCTTTGAGGAAGAAATAGATTTCAAATGGAATTCCATACTCGGTGGGTTGCTTTAGTCGAACAATTAGAGTTAGATTCTTATTAACCTGTGGATGATGGTAAAGATACTCATACACATATTGACTAAATAGATTCAAATTGGTTTGGGCATTAGCGTTAATCAAATCAATCTGATCCCTACCATCTAAATTTTCTCTATCTACTTCAGCAACAATATGTTTTATGAGGTTTACCTTGGCTAATCGATCTAAAAGTTCTCTGTTACAAAACTTTACGGTTTTGGTGTCAATAATCAGGGATTTTACCACCCTGCGACCATCGGACTCTTCCATCCCACGCCAGTTCTTAAAGCTTTCATTGATTAGTATGTATGGGGGAACTGTGGTTATTGTTTTATCCCAGTTCTGAACTTTAACGGTTGTTAAGCTTATATCAATGACATTCCCATCAAGATTACGATTGGGCATTTCAATCCAATCGCCAAGCTTTAGCATCTCATTTGCCGATAGTTGAATTGATGCCACCAAACCGGTGATAACATCCTTAAAAACCAGCATTAAAATGGCGGTTGAAGCTCCTAAACCAACCAGAATTGATGCCGGGTTTTTGTTGATAATTATTCCAATAACCAAAATACCTGCAAAAATGTAAAGAATTATTTTAAGAACCTGCAGGTAGCCTTTGATTGGCCTATTCTTGGCGTATGGCAATTTCTGGTAGATTTCGTCTACTGTGCTGAAAAAAGCATTAAATAATCTAATGGCAATAAAAATCATATAAATTTTTGTGATTGCCTGTAAAAAAAGCGTAACCTTTGGTGAGTAATCGTAAAAGGCTATACCAAGGGTTAAGTAAACCACAATGGCAGGAACAAACTGAGCCAAGCGGTGAAAGAAACGTTTTTCAACCAAAACATCATCCCAGTCGGTTTTGGTTCGCTTGGCCACACGAGCCATGGTGGTTAAAAAAATTCGCTTTGCAATAAACTCGGCAATTATTGCAAGTATAAAAATGGCTGCAAGCGATATTGCCACCTTGAAAAGCTGAGCAAAAGTTTCATTAATGCCCTGGCTTAATAGCCACAACTCAAGATCTTCCAGGAAAAAATACTTGCGAATAACCTGTTCCTCCATGCCTTCCATAATCAAGTGTTTTGTGTTGATTATTTAAAATACAAACTTACAGCTAAAAAGGCAAACCATCGTCACCTTCACCTTCCATTGGCGGATAAAGATTATCATTGAAAGGGGGGAGTTCTGGAGCTTGATCGGGTGTAGCACTCTTGCTCATTGACTCAATTCGCCAAGCCCGTACATCGGTGTACCACCTGCCATTATACTCACGCGATTCGATATTGATTGAAGCTTTTAATTGATTGCCCACCGGAATTGCCTCTAGCCCTCTCACCTTATCGCCCCAGAGCGATATGCAAACCTTTCGGGGGAACTGCTCCTGTGTTTCAATAATGAATTCCTGCTTGATCCAGGTGCCATTTTTCCCTTGCCCGGTTAACAGGTCGAGCTTTTTAATAAGTTTCCCCTGTATTTCCATTTTTCAGTGGATTAAAAAACCGGGCGAATGTTCAACCCGGTTATGAGTCATTAACTATGATTAAACTAATTCTTCTTGCTGTCTTGATTTTTTTCCTTTACAATGTCAAGCAGTTCAATCTCAAAAATCAGAGCCTGGTTAGGGCCAATTGGGCTACCCTGACGAACTCTTTCCCCGTAACCTAACTCGCTGGGGATATATAGAATAAACTTAGAGCCCACTTTCATTTTTTGCAAACCAATTGTCCAGCCTGGAATAACCTGGTTGAGCTTAAACTGAGCTGGTTCACCCCTGTCGTACGATGAATCGAATTGGGTCCCATCAATCAGTGTACCCTTGTAATGAACCTTTACTAAATCCTCAGCGGTGGGCATAGGCCCTGTGCCTTCCTCAACAATTTTATACTGTAAACCCGATGAGTCAACTATTACACCTTCCTTGGTTTTGTTCTCGTCAAGGAACTTATTGCTTGCCTCTAGGTTTTCCTGAGCAATGCGCATATCGCGACGGTTAAAGAAATCCTGAATGTATTTAATGGCTTCCTCATCGTTCATCTTTATCATTGAGGAATCGCTGCTGTAAACATCCTGGATTGCTCTGGCTATTGCCTTAAAGTTAATTTCATCAAGCTTAACGTTCTTAAAACTCGAGGAAATATTTACACCTAATGCATAGCTCAAGCTATCGGTTTCTGTTTTTAGAATAACCTTGCCAACCTTACTGTTTGAATTTTGGCACGATATAACTACTGGTATTGCTATGACAGCAACAAGTAAACTTTTTAACTTCATGTTTTGTAAGATTTATGTTTGTTGTACTAAAGTAAATTTTATTGCGAAGATACAACACTTTTCGAATAAAAAAAATGTTAGCTTTTTTTTAAGATTTTAATGATCGGGAGTTTTCCAAGCTCTTACCATATGTCTTTTAGCAGGAGGGCCTTGCAGCCTTTCAACACTAAAACCTGCGCAACGCAGATTCCGCTTAACCATTCCTTTAGCCGAATAGGTAACCAAAGCCCCATTTGGACCTAAAGCATCGAATAGCTTGCGGAAGCTTTCAAGGTTCCACATCTCGGGCTGGTCGTCAGGAGCAAATGCATCAAAGTAAATCAAATCATACCTCTGGTTAGGAATCCAACTTATGAAATCAACATACAACTTTAATGCTGTAAACCAGGGAGATACTGGAACTGGATGGCCAGCAGGTGCAGCAACAATTTTTACCCAAAGTTCTGCGCACTCTGGTTCTAAAACAGTTTGGTAACCCGTAGAGTTTAGCACTTCGAGCGTTGGTGGGAGAAGTTCAATACCGGTGTAATGTACCTTTACCCCAAACTTTGGCGCATCCCATGCAGTAAGAGCTGCGTTTAAGCAGGTGCCCATTCCAACCTCAAGCACTTCAAGTGCTTTCTTATCGTGTAAAACGGCCTCAAAGCCCGATTTTATGAATACGTGCATCGATTCCGTTAGCGCACCGTTTACGGAGTGGTATGTTGCGTTAAACCTTTCGCTGTATAGCGTGGAGGTGCCATCAGCAGTTGGAACTACCCTTAATTCATCCATACCAGATTATTTAGGCAAAACTAATAAAAAAGCCGCTAGCATTATAGCGGCTTAATCAGTATTGTCGGCATTAAACTATTTTTTCACTTTAATTGAACAGCCTACTGCTTTAGTTTCTGTTACGGAGGGTTTCTTGCCAGCAAGTAAAGCATCAACAGCATTTTCAACATATTTTTCCTTTACGGCCGAGGCATCCTTATAGTTATCGTCAATAGCACCAATGTACTCAACAACCAAATCGTTTGCTGTTTTACTTAGAATGAAAACGTGGGGTGTACGGGCTGCTCCGTAAAGCGGATAAACCTTTTGTCCCTCATCGAACAGGTAAACAAATGGGAATTTCTTTTGCTGGGCTCGTTCTACCATTTTATCGAACGAGTCCTCAGGTACAACTTCAGGATCGTTGGAGTTAATGGCAACAACAGGAAATCCTTTAGAGGCATACTTTTTGTGTAAATCAATCATCCTATCCTCATAGGCTTTTACATACGGGCAGTGGTTACACGAAAATATCACAATAAAACCTTTGGCTTGAGGATAATCGGCTAGCGATACCATTTTGCCATCAACATTTTTCAGGCGAAAGTCAGGGGCCTTATCGCCAATTTTTAAACCCTGAGCGTATAGCAAGGACACCACAAAAGTAGCCATTAGCATTAAAAACAATCGTTTCATAGATTCATAAGTTTTAAGGTTTGACAAGTAAACTATCTATATTTGAAGTGATATCGGCTAAATCAATAGGCCCTTCAATAAAAACTTTACTGCTGCCTTTGTATATTAGGGTTGCAGGAAGCGCTCCGCTCCAGTTGGGACTAACCTTATTAATCCATTCATTTTGATTGGGATCGTCGAGTAAAACTACTGGTAAACGGTCAGTTCTGGATTTTACAAATGGCTTCAAGCTCTGTTCTATCTGATTAGGAAAATCGAGGCTAACCATTAAGAATTTAACCTTGCTGCCAGAGTATATTTTTGCAGCTTCATCAAAGTATGGAAATTCCTTAACACATGGCGAACACCAGGTAGCCCAGAAGTTAACCACGTAAACCGTATCGGTTGATTTTGTAAGCTGCGGTTCAAGCGTCTTAAAATCAACAACATCAATGGTATCGTAACTATAAGTTTGCCTGTTGAGATTGCAGCCAACCAAAACTATCACAATAATGATTGAAATAAAGGATCTCAACATCGCTCATATATTTTTAAATTAACAAACAAAAAACTTATTTGTTCAAATACTGTTTATTTTGCGCGCCATCCAATTAGATGGAAATAGCAATTTGGTAAAAACCAATGGAAGTAATAAATTTGATGTTTAAAACTCATTTTGGTATAGATGATAAGAGCCATAAAAAATACTTTGCCATTTTTTGCTACCATCATAATATCGGGCTGTTCCCTAGTACCCACCGCACCTTTAGCTGAACAACACGATACGCTTTTTATTATGTTTGGCGACACACGCATCGATCCTTACTTCTGGTTACGGAATCGCGATTCGCAAAAGGTAATTGACCATTTACTGGCCGAGAATGCCTATACATATTCAGTAATGGAGCATACCCTGAACCTGCAAGATAGATTGGTTGCTGAAATGCGCTCGCGTAAACAAGGCGACGATGTTACCGTACCCGTCTTCATGAATGGCTACTACTACTATATTAGATACGAGGAGGGCAAGGAGTATCCCATTAACTGTAGGCGAAAGGGTTCCATGAATGCACCCGAAGAGATAATAATCGATGAGAATGAGGTTGCTGCTGGTCATCGCTACTGTCAGGTTGCCAGCATTGATATCTCGCCCGATAACCATATTATGGCATTTGGGGTCGACACCATAGGGAAACGTCTTTTCACCATATACTTCAAGGATTTAGCATCGGGGCGTATTTTGGAACATAAAATTGAAAACACAACAGGTGAGATTGCCTGGACAAAGGATAGCCGCTTTGTTTTCTATGCCTTCAAGGATAGCACCTTACGCCCTTCGGCCATTTACCGCCACGATATACTTCAACCCTACGACGACGTTCCGGTTTTCAAAGAAAACGACAAAACTTTCAGAGCCCATGTGTTTACCACCAAATCGCAACGCTATGTAATAATATCTACATCGAATGGCATTGCGAGTGAGTGTTGGTACTTAGATGCCGAAAAACCTTTAGATAAATTTAGGTTGATTGTGGGACGCGATCAGAACCTTGAGTATAGTGTTGACCACTCGGGTAGTCACTTTTACTTTTTAACCAACCTGAATGCTTCAAATTTCAGGGTGCTTAGGGCTCCGGTTACAAATCCAGTACTTAAGAATTGGAAAGAGGTAGTCCCTGCCGACTCATCGGTGCTAATTCTTACCATGGAAGCCTTTAAAAACCACTTGGTAACAACCGAACGCCGCGATGCACTCTTAAAGGTTAGGGTAACAAACCTCCAGAACATGGAGCAGCACTATATCGATTTTGGCGAGGAAGTTTACACTGCCCTTCCCTCTGTAAACCCCGAGTTTAACACCAATCTTTTTTATTACTACTACACCTCGTTTACCACTCCTGGCTCCACATTCGAATACAACATGACTACCCTTAAAAAAAGGTTGCTCAAGCAGAATGAGGTACTTGGTGGCTTTGATCCAGCAAACTACGAATCAAAAAGGATTTGGGCAATGGCATCGGACAGTGCTATGATTCCCATATCATTGGTTTACAGAAAAGGTACTAAGTTTAGCGCAAACACGCCGTTGCTCCTTTATGGCTATGGCGCTTATGGCCATTCCATCAACACTACCTTCGATCCAAACCTCATTAGCCTGCTTGACAGGGGAGTGGTTTACGCAGTTGCCCATGTACGAGGAGGGCAGGAAATGGGACGGCACTGGTACAACCAAGGCAAACTCCTGAACAAGAAAAACTCCTTTACCGATTTTATTGCTTGCGCCGAGAAACTTATTGCCGATGGTTATACCTCGGCATCAAAACTTATTGCTCATGGGAGCAGTGCTGGCGGATTGCTCTTGGGAACAGCCGTAAACATGCGTCCCGATCTATTCAAAGCGGTGGTTACCGAAGCACCTTTCGTGGATGTTCTTACATCGATGCTCGATTCAACCCAGGCATTAACCACCGTTGAATACAACGAGTGGGGTAACCCGAACGATTCCACTTGCTATTTCTACATAAAATCATACTCCCCTTACGACCAGGTAAAAAAACAACCCTACCCCAACATGCTTGTAACCTCAGGCTATAACGACAACCAAGTACAGTATTTTGAGCCTGTAAAATGGGTGGCAAAGCTAAGGGCTAACAATACTGGCAGCAGTCAAATATTGCTTTGGGTTGATATGACACTTGGCCACAGCCAGTCATCGGGCCGATACCTTCAGCTAAAGGAACAGGCTTTTACTTATGCCTACATGCTAAATCAGTGGGGAATTACCGAATAAATGTTTCTACTAAAGGGAGGCGCTATTTAACCCAAGTGCCATGAATTAACCAATTTAGCCGGGATAATCAAAATGGGGAGGCGGAAACATTTTTTATGGAGAGCTGTCAAATTGAAAAAACAATTGACGAATTTTGGTTCAGTATGCAGATTTGGGGTTAACACTTGGACTTATGGGAATTGTGAAATAGAAGGTTGATCCCCTTCCGGGTTCGCTTTCCAACCAGATTTTACCTCCTAGCCTTTCAACATACGCCTTGGCTATTGACAAACCCAAACCGGCACCATCAACCGGGTTGGTAAAATCACTATTTGCTCGCACAAAGCGCTCAAAAATTACTTTTTGTTTATCCTGTGGCAC
>DSBV01000009.1 GCA_011045955.1 Bacteroidales bacterium
AAGGGAGATTACCGCAGCCACCCGCGAACAGCAAACCGGTACCGAGCAGGTGAACACCTCCGTACAGGAGCTCAACAACACCACCCAGCAGAATGCCTCGCTCTCGGAGGAGGTTGCAGCCAGTTCAGAAGAGTTAAATGCCAGGGCAAAAGCATTGACTGACTTGATTGGTTATTTCAAAATCAAATAATAGCAAATTCCTTTATCATTTTGTCAACTAAAAAACTACTTTCGTCAAAACATATGATCTTTTGAGCATGCTAATATCTATGCATTTGGGCGTATTCCTTAATAAAATGTCATAAAATATTTGACATAAGTTTTTTGAAAGATTATCTTGTATTTTTTAAAATAACTAACGACATCAAAATGAAAAATTTAGGGAAAGTAATGGGAGTTTTACTTGTGCTTTCATGCTTAGGATTAAGCGCACAGGTACCCCAAAAGATTGCCTACCAGGCAGTTCTCCGCAATGCCGATGGAACTGTAATGGCAAGCCAGCAGGTTGAACTTCAGGTTGTTTTACACAAAACAACTGCAAATGGTGACGTTGTATACTCCGAAACCCATACTAAAACTACTACTAATCAGGGATTAGTAACGTTTGAAATTGGCGCAGGAACAGTAAATTCAGGTGCTTTTAATAGCATAGCTTGGACCGATCCGATTTTCATAGAGTTACTGGTAAAGAAATCGGGACAAACTAGTTTTACCGCTCTGGGAGCTTCGCAAATTGTTTCAGTGCCATACGCATTCCTGGCCGAAAAATCCTTAACCGCTAACAATGGCATATCGGGAACAGGAAGCATGGGTAACACGGTTTACTCCAATGGCCAGGAGTGGTCGCCAACGGCAAGGGTGAGCGTAATGGATAGCACAGTAATTATCTCGCCCGGTGCAGGCCACGATCCCGACAAGCCGATTTTTGCAGTTACCAATTCACAGGGACAAGTGGTGATGGCGGTTTATGAAACAGGTGTAAGGTTTAATGTTGATGGCAGCGGCAGCAAGGGCGCTAAGGGTGGATTTGCTGTTGGCGGATTAACCAGTGCCAAAGCTCCTGCACCCACCTACTTCCAACTTGAACCAGCCTACGCCCAATTCCTGTTCGATCAGTCTGCTATTACAAAGGGAGCTAAAGGCGGATTTGCCGTTGGAGGTCTAACCAATGCCAAAGGAGACACCCTAACCTACATGACCATTCATCCCGATAGTATAAGGTTTGCTTTTAACGATAACCTTACCAAGGGTGCCAAGGGTGGATTTGCTGTTGGCGGATTAACCAGTGCTAAAGCTCCTGCACCCACCTACTTCCAGCTCGAACCAGCTTACGCACAGTTCCTGTTCGATCAGTCTGCTATTACAAAGGGAGCTAAAGGCGGATTTGCCGTGGGAGGTCTAACCAATGCCAAAGGCGACACCCTAACCTACATGACCATTCATCCCGATAGTACAAGGTTTGCTTTTAACGATAACCTTACCAAGGGTGCCAAGGGTGGCTTTGCCGTTGGAGGTCTAACCAATGCCAAATCGGGGTCAAATGTTTACATGTCATTACTACCCGATAACATCAGATTTGCCTTTGACGACAGCAATGGCAAGGGAGCTAAGGGTGGCTTTGCAGTAGGTGGTCTTACAAATGCTAAGGCAAGTACTACAAATTACTTTGAAGTTACCCCCGATAGTACTTACATTGTGAATACCATGGTATCGTATAGCGATATGGTGGTTGCCGGGAATGTTACAACCAATGTAGGTTTACTTGAGCCCCCGATTGTTGATACCGACGGTATCACCTACCAAACTGTTAAAATAGGTACACAGGTGTGGATGGCCGAGAACCTAAGGGCAACCACATACTCCGATGGAACTCCAGTTGATCCATTGCATATGTATTCCTATCCCGATCCCGATTCCCTACTTGTTTTTGGTAATCTATACAGCGATTCAGTAGTTATACACAGTGGGAAAAATATTTGCCCCGATGGTTGGCATGTACCCACGCATTTAGAATGGGAAACCATGTTTACCTTTGTAGCAGGAGCCGGTTGGACTTTAAATTCAGAAAATCTGGGGAAGAAGATAATTGAACCCTATGGTGATGTTTACAACGGTATTTACAACTGGATACCAGACCAAGGCGTGTTATACGCAACCAATGAAACCGGGTTCTCGGCACGAGGTGCAGGCAGTGCTTCATGGGTTCCTGCTTCTTCTTATTGGACCTCCTACCCAGGTTATAGCGCCCATTTTTGGGTTATCAATGATAACATTGAGATAGTAGCAATTGAAAATGATTCAGGAAGTGTATCAATTATGGAGGGCTCTACTGGAAATGCATACTCGGTTCGCTGTGTTAAAAATTAGATTTTATGGTATTTGGGAAATACTTGTATATTTCACAAATACCCTTATTATTTGCAGGTAAATAAACCTGTATTTAATGGGGAAAAAGGTTCTATACATTGATGATGAGGTAATTAATCTTGAACTTTTCAAGATTAACTTCCGAAACGATTTTACCATTCTTGTAGCCGATTCGGCTCAAAAGGGGCTTGATATACTTAAGAACGAAGATATTAATGTGATTATATCGGATCTTAAGATGCCTCACATGAACGGCATCGATTTTATTGAGCGGATTAAGCGCGAGAACCCCGAAAAGATTTGCATTCTTCTAACCGCATTTATGGAGTCGGAGGTCATGCTCAGGGCAATTAACGAGGAGTTGGTGTACCGCTATATTATGAAACCCTGGAAAAAGGATGAGCTTCGTGAAATAATTGACTCTGCCTTTAAGCGGTTTGGAAAGTAATTCTTCTAGGTTATTTTTTCAACCGGTAAGGTTATTGTAAACTCAGCCCCTTGATTTGGCGCTGAGTTTACTGTTATATCTCCATTTAGTGACCGAATAATATTATAGGTGATGTAAAGCCCTAAGCCTGTCCCCTTTCCGGCTTCCTGTGTAGTGAAAAACGGGTCGAAAATCTTTTCCTGAATATCGATTGGAATTCCTGTGCCAGTGTCTTTTATGCGAATGGTAACGTTGTTGTCGAAGCTGGAGTAATGGCCGCTAATGTAGATTTTTCCTTCGCCCGGTATGGCATCAATGGCATTGGCAACCAAATTCATAACAACCTGATGCAGCTGGTTAGGGTAACATTTGACTTTGGGAAGGTTCTGGTCGTAGTGCTGAATAATCTCAATCCTATCCTTATAGTTACCCCGTAGCATATTGAGAACATCGGTAATGGTTTCGGGTATTGAAACCGGAACATATTCTTTACTATCGGATCGCACAAAAGCTTTTAGGCTCCTGATAATACCACTAGTTCTCTCAATACCAATTTCAATATTCCGAAGCATTAGCTTTATGGAGCAGAAAAGTTCCTCAACCTGAATGCTATTTTTGGTTTCAGGCTCGTAGGTAACATTTTGGGGTGAGTACTTTAGGGCATTCTCGCGGTATATGTTCAGACTATTCCAAAGTTCATCGAGCAGGGTATCGATAGCCTGCTGACTACCACTTATAAAATTTATTGGATTGTTTATTTCGTGTGCAATCCCAGCTGTAAGCATACCCAGCGATGCCATTTTTTCCTGATGAACCAGCTGTTTTTGGGCATCCTCTAACATCTGTATGGTTTGCTCCAGTTCCTCGGTTTTAATCAGGAGTTCTTCATTTGACTCCTGGAGCATTTTGTTGAGCTGAATAATCTGTTGGGTGCGCTCTTCAACAATTTCCTCCAGATGATCACGGTGTTGCTTTAGCTCATTCTCGCACTCCTTGAGCTTGGTAATGTCGGTAATGGAGAGCAGAACCCTGGAGTAGTCGTGCGAGTATCCGGGTAGCACTATCCATTTTAGCACGACAAGCAACATTTTGCCATCTTTGGTGTTTGTTATGTTTTGATATTCGCTAAACTGCCTTCGCTCAATAAGCGCGTTATAAATTCCCCGGAATGTTTCTAGTGATTCCTCGGAGTTGATTTTTGGCGTAATTCTTAACAGCATCGCTCTTGTTTTCAAAACCAAGTAGTTTTAGTGCTGCTTTGTTCACGTTCACAACCTTAATGAATTTAATACCTTCACGTACCATATCATTAGAAAAGTTGCGATCAACCTGATCCATTGAATCCAATGGTATTCCAATTGAGTTTACATAGTTTGAAAGCAGCGAGAGGTCAAGTTCAAGCATAGCTACGGGTGAGTGCTCGAATAGTCGTTGGTAGTGTTCACGGCTTAAGTTCAGCTCTTGGGTTCTTATCTCAACCTGTTTTTCCAGTTTTACGTTAAGTCTCCTTTTAATGCTGTATGCCCAAAACGCAAAAAACAGTGTAAATGATATTCCTACAAGGGCAATAAGCATAATAAAGAATCGCCTTTGCTGCTTAAGAATGACAATCTCTTTTTGCTTTTGGTCTAAATTTTTTGGGTTTGAACAATTTGTTTATTCAGCAAGTCAAGTTGGTTACGCGAGGAGTTTATCAATGCCACCTGTTTATTGACGGCTGTCTGCAGTTTTTGGCTCTCTGCTACTTTTTCGGCAAGCTCCTTCGTTGCAATTAGGATCAGGCTATCTTTTTGCTTAAGAGAAACACTTGCATTATTATACTGCTTCTCAAGAACCTCAGTATTTTGATTTAATCTATTAACCCTTTCGTTTAGCGTTCTGATCTCGCTTTCGTATTCTGCTTTTTCTTGCTGGTAGCGGGTAATGTCAGCTTGTAGTTGCAGTAACTTTTTGTTTTCTTCAATTAGCTGGTGGTAGGTTTTCAAGTAAAGCTCTTTAATATCGATAAAGCTCCCACTCAGGGCAATGAGTTTTGGATTGAGCGTAAATCTATTCTCTTCAAGGGTGTGCCGGTTAATCTCAAATGACACATTTTGCTTTTCCTGGTTGAGAAAAAGGTTTACCATGGTAAGCAGCCGTTCGGTTCCTTCATCGGTAACAATAAGCACACCTTTACCCACTATTTGCTGGTAGATTGAGTTAACTAAAGGGCTGTGGCTGTGGCTAAGGTAAATAATTGAGTACTCTGTTGGCTTTCTTATCGGGGGTGATGAATGGCTTACCTTTATGGGTTTCCCTTTAAGTTTATGGTTGTTTTCAACACTTTTAACCTCATTATAAATAAGTGTATCGCTGTCAACAATTAGTATTCCAAATTCTTTTATGCTCCTTTCGTTTGGCCATTTAATGTTACTGGCAATATTAAGGGAAAGTGCTGCTTTAATTTTATATTCAGGAATTTGCGATATTAGCTTTTCGTCGTCAGTTTTTGATGACTTGTTGTTTGAGAAATTTGCAAAATACTGTGCATGAACAGCGCTATTGGATATTAAAAGCACTATAAGATATTTTGTAATGATTGTTATGAAAGGCTTGAAATGAACCATTGCAGCATCAAAATTTTTGATAATATATGAAATGCCTCTTACAAAGTCAATCCATATTTGCCAAAATTCATTTTTTTGGATGTAAAGAAATTAAACTATTTTTGTGAGTTACTGGAAATTCATTTGAAGTATTTATGACACAGGTGGAATTATTTAAAAAGTTGATTGCACATAGCAAGGAGTATGGATTTGTTTTCCCATCGAGCGAGATTTATGATGGGCTGAGCGCTGTTTACGATTACGGGCAGAATGGCGTTGAGCTAAAGAATAATCTTCGCCGCTACTGGTGGGAGGCCATGACCCGCCTGAACGAGAATATTGTTGGCATTGATGCGGCAATTTTTATGCACCCCACAACATGGGTTGCATCAGGCCATGTGGGGGCTTTCCACGATCCACTCATCGATAACAAGGATAGCAAAAAACGCTACCGAGCCGATGTGCTCATTGAAGAATGGATGGAGAAGCAACGTGAGAAGCTGGAAAAAGAGGTTGAAAAAGCACGTAAGCGTTTTGGCGATGCCTTTAACGAGAAACTTTTCCGCCAAACCAATCCCCGGGTTGTTGAGCTAACCGAAAGTATTACTACGGTTAACCGTAGAATGGTTGAGGCTTTGGATCAGAACAACTTGGCTGAGGTTAAAAAGATAATTGAGGACTGCGAAATTGTTTGCCCCATTTCAGGTACCCGCAACTGGACTGAGATACGCCAGTTTAACTTGATGTGTGAAACCAAACTTGGCTCGGTTAACGATGAGGCAAACACAATCTACCTTAGGCCGGAAACTGCTCAGGGTATTTTTGTTAACTACATCAACGTGCAGAAAACCGGGCGTATGAAAATTCCCTTTGGGATTGCCCAGGTGGGTAAGGCGTTCCGCAACGAGATTGTTGCCCGCCAGTTCATCTTCCGCATGCGCGAGTTTGAGCAAATGGAAATGCAGTTTTTTGTCCGCCCCAGCGAGGAGATGAAATGGTATGAGTTCTGGATGGAGAAACGCATGCGGTGGCATAGTGCTATGGGCTTTGGCGACAGCAAGTACCGCTTCCACAAGCACGAGAAACTTGCTCATTACGCCAATGCCGCTTCCGATATCGAATTTGAATTCCCGTTCGGTTTCAAGGAGGTGGAGGGTATTCACTCCCGTACCGATTTCGATTTGGCTAACCACCAAAAGCACTCTGGTAAAAAGCTACAGTACTTTGACCCCGATATCAAGCAAAGTTATATTCCTTACGTAATTGAAACATCAATTGGCTTAGACCGAACTTTTCTTCTTGTTCTGTCGGCTGCTTATGCCGAGGAGAAAGTGGCTAAGGAGGATGGAACCAGCGATGAACGCGTAGTGCTTCGTATACCGCCTGCCCTTGCTCCTGTTAAGCTCGCGGTTTTCCCTCTGGTTAAAAAGGATGGGCTACCTGAGATGGCCCGCAAAATAATGGATGACCTTAAGTTCGATTTTGCATGCCAGTATGAAGAAAAGGATACAATTGGCAAGCGTTACCGCCGCCACGATGCAATTGGCACACCATTCTGTATCACCGTCGACCACCAAACGCTGGAGGATGAAACGGTTACCATTCGTTACCGCGATACCATGGAGCAGGAAAGGGTTCCCGCATCTCGACTGCGCGAGATAATGAACGATAAGGTTTCATTAACCAACCTACTGCGTCAAATATAATTAAATACTTGCCGGCATGAACTCAAAATTTAGTAAGATAACGCCTCACATTGTAGCATTGCTGCTTTTCATGGCGATACCCTTAGCATACTTCTACCCGCAATTACAGGGTAAAAAACTTGCCCAGCACGATATTGCCATGTGGAAAGGCTCAGCAAAAGAAATTTTGGATTACAAGGCCAAAACAGGCGAGGAGTCGCTTTGGACAAACAGCATGTTTGGAGGAATGCCGGCTTATCTCATATCGGCAAACTACAAGGGAAATTTGCTAAAGCATGTCGATAGCTTCCTAAATGTGGTGGGACGGCCTGCCAGCTATATCTTTATAACCATGCTAGGGTTTTATATCCTACTTCTTGTTTTGGGGGTAAACCCCTGGCTTGCCATTGTGGGTTCTATTGCCTATGGCTTATCAACCTATTTCCTGATAGTTATTGGGGCAGGCCATAACGCTAAAATTCATGCTATTGCCTATGTTGCACCAACAATTGCAGGAATGATTTTAGGCTTGCGCGGACAGTTTTTTGCAGGCTTGGCGATTTTTGGGCTTTCCTTGGGACTCAATATCACTGCAGGGCACCCGCAAATTACCTACTACGGTGCCTTTGTAATGGCCTCTATCTATCTCTACCATCTTGTTGAAGCAATTAAGGCTAAAGCATTAGAGAAACTTGCAAAGGCAACTGGGGTTTTGCTTCTGGCAGCAGTTCTGGCTTTTGGAGCCAACTTCACCTACCTGTGGTTCACAAATGATTATGGCAAGGATTCAATTAGGGGCAAATCGGAGCTAACTCATAATAAGGATAATAGAACCTCGGGGCTGGATAAGGACTATGCAACCCAATGGAGTTACGGAATAGCCGAAACCTTTAACCTGCTTATCCCAAATTTGATGGGTGGTTCAAGCACCATGGATGTTGGTGAAAAATCGGAGACATTTCGTTTCCTTAGGCAGAAAGGGGTCCCCTATGGCCAAGCAAGTTCCTTAGCAAAAAATCTACCTATGTACTGGGGCCCACAGCCATCAACCTCAGGCCCTGTTTACCTTGGTGCAATTGTAGTTTTTCTTTTTGTATTCGGGATGTTTATCCTGAAAGGTAGATTTAAGTGGTTTTTGTTTGGGGTTACTCTTCTGGCAATAATGCTCTCGTGGGGCAAAAATTTTAATATACTTACCGATTTATTCCTCGATTACTTCCCTTTTTACAACAAGTTCCGCACGGTATCGATGATTTTAGTTATAGTTGAGCTTACAATACCACTTGTTGGTTTTCTTGCGCTAAATGAAGTACTTGAAGGCAGGGTTACAAAAAACGATTTTTGGAAAGCGTTTAAGTGGTCGTTAGGTTTGGTTGGCGGTGTGTGTCTTTTGTTTCTGCTGGTTGGAAAGGGAATGTTTTCGTTCAGCGGAACTATCGATAGTCAGTTGGGTTGGCCTAAGGAAATCATTGAGGTAATGCGAAAGGATAGGCAAATATTGATGTGGAATGATGCGTTCCGCTCGTTATTCTTTGTGGTTGCCAGTGCCGTTGCCATTGCGCTTTACTACATGAAAAAGTTAAAGCCATCGCTATTTTTAGCTTTGCTAGGTATCCTCATTACTGTGGATTTGTGGGTAGTAGATAGGCGCTTTATGGATAACAAAAATTTTAAGTTACCACAGCAGGTTGAAGCACCCTTTACCCCAACCGATGCCGATAAGCAGATACTGGCCGATAACGATCCTGATTTCCGTGTATTTAACCTTACCGTAAGCCCATTTAACGATGCATCTACATCATACTTCCATAAATCAATCGGGGGTTACCATGGGGCAAAGCTAAGGCGTTACCAGGATTTAATCGATTTCCACCTATCAAAGGGGAATATTGCCGTGTTCAACATGTTAAACACAAAGTATTTCATCCAACCCGGAAAGGATGACCTTGTGGCGGTTTACAATCCCGATGCGCTTGGGCATGCCTGGTTTGTCGATTCCGTTAAAGTTGTTCAAAATGCTGACGAGGAGATTGAAGCTCTTAATGGTTTTAATCCTAAAACAAAAGCAATTGTCGATAAGCGATTTGAAAAATACTTAAAGGATTTTGAAATAGGGGAATCAGGTGAGGGCTCCATTGAACTTGTTGAGTACCACCCTAATAGGTTGAAGTATAAAAGTAATTCACCGGTATCGCAGTTAGCCGTGTTTTCAGAAATTTATTACCCCAAAGGCTGGCAAGCCTATGTGGATGGTAAACCTGCCGATCATTTCAGGGTAAACTACGTGCTCAGAGCTATGTTAATTCCTGCCGGTAACCACCACATTGAATTTGTATTTGATCCGCCTATGTGGGAAAAAGGAAGGTATATCGATTTGGCTTCATCGTTGCTATTAATACTTACCTTTGTGGGATGGGCAGGATTAAGCTTGTACAAAACCTTTAAGGAGTAAATGGCTAATTCAATAAACAGGGCAACAAAGGGGCGGTTGAGGAGTTCGTACATCTCCTCAATTATCAGCATTTCGCTGGTGCTTTTTACTTTGGGTTTACTTGGTATTCTGGTAATTACCGCTCAAAAACTTTCGGCATACGTTAAGGAAAACATTGGGTTCGATATCTACCTCAACGAGGGTGTATCCGATGCCGATGCCCTTTACCTGAAAAAGCAGCTCGATGCAAGCATCTACATAAAATCAACACAGTACTTCTCGCAACAGGATGCCGCTAAAATGATGGCCAATGAGTTAGGCGAGGATTTTATTGCCTATTTGGGTTATAACCCCTTAAATGCTTATATCGAGGTAAGGCTCAAAGCCGATTATGCCAACAACGATAGTATTGCGCGTATTGAGAGTTGGTTAAAGCGTTTCCCGCAAGTAAAAGAGGTTGACTACCAGCGTTCACTAATCAATTTGGTTAACGATAATGTAAGTAGAATTGGACTGGTAATACTAATTTTTGCAGGCTTAATGCTATTCATTTCGCTGGTTTTAATCAATAATACCATTCGTCTTTCGGTGTACTCTAAGCGTTTCATCATAAATACCATGAAACTTGTTGGAGCGGGTTGGGGCTTTATTCGCCAGCCGTTTCTTTTGAAAAGCATTTTACATGCCCTATACGCTTCCTTCATAGCCATTGCATTGTTAATAGGATTGCTGTATGCTATAAACAAGGAGGTTGCCGATTTGTTGGCCATACTTGATCCGTTAAGCATCATGCTTGTATTTGTAGCAATCACTGTTACCGGTATTGTGATTAACTTTTTGGCTACCCTTATGGCGGTAAACAAATTTTTACGCCTAAGCGCCGATGACTTATACTACTAACCGATAAAAATATTACTGTTATGTCAGCAAAAAATACCCCCAAAAAAAAGCATGAGAACAAGGAAAATCTTTTTCCGTTAAGCTGGATGAACTACAAACTGATGATTATTGGCTTTGCCATCATTGTTTTTGGTTTCATTCTTATGGCAGGTGGAGGTTCAACCGATCCCAACGTGTTTAACCCCGATATTTTCAGTTTCCGACGCATTACGCTTGCCCCATTGGTTGTGCTGTTTGGTTTTGCTTTTGTGGGCTATGCCATTATGAAGCGCGAAAAGAAGGATAATTAACATTTCGCTCTTAAAAATTTATTAAGCGATGACCATTTTTCAGGCCATTATTATTGGCATTATTCAGGGTTTAACCGAGTTCTTACCTGTAAGTAGCAGCGGACATATTGAACTCTCAAAGGCTATACTTGGCGTAAATCTCGACCATAATTTGGGGTTTAGCATTGCAGTTCATGTGGCTACGGTTTTAAGTACCTTACTGGTTTTTCGTAAGGATATAATCGATTTGCTTACAGGATTTTTCAACTTCAAGCTCAACTATCAAACCCATTACGTTTTCAAACTGCTAATTTCAGCAATCCCAGTTGGCATTGTTGGAGTACTTTTTAAGGATCAGATTGAATCCCTATTTGAGGGGAACCTTGTCGTTGTTGGAGCAATGCTCCTAGTAACGGCAATGCTGCTTGCCTTAACCCGATTGATTAAGCCAAAAGCAACCAAACCCATTGGGTATATCGATTCAATTATTATTGGTATAGCCCAAGCGGCTGCCGTCATGCCTGGCTTAAGCCGTTCGGGGGCAACCATTTCTACCGGGCTATTAATAGGGAAAAACCGCGACGAGGTGGCTCGCTTCTCATTCCTAATGGTTATCATTCCCGTGCTTGGAGCCGCTTTTCTCGATATAGTTAAGGGTGATATTTCAAAAGTTCTTACTGCACCCATTATTGCCGGATTTATTGCTGCTTTTATATCGGGTTTTTTAGCTTGCTCCTTTATGCTTCGCATAGTTCGGAAGGGGAACCTTTACTGGTTTGCCATTTACTGTGCAATTATGGGTATTGTTGCTCTGATTTTTGCGTAACCCATGGAGGTAAATCGTTTCAAGAGCATTAAGGAGGGTACCATACTACTTATCGATAAGCCGTACGGTTGGACTTCGTTTGATGTTGTGGGGAAGTTACGATCGTTAATTAAAAAATACACGGGCGACAAGTCGGTTAAAATTGGCCATGCCGGAACGCTCGATCCTTTAGCCACTGGTTTGCTAGTCATTTGCACCGGTAAGGCTACCAAAAGGGTTGTGGACCTAACAGCCGGCAGCAAGGATTACACTGCAAAAATTAAGTTAGGCGAGACAACGCCTTCGTTCGATCTGGAGACCGAGGTTGATGCTACCTATCCATTTGAACATGTAAACCGGGAGTTGGTTGAGGTGGTTCTGAAAACCTTTAAGGGATGGCAGATGCAGGAGCCCCCAGCATTCTCAGCAAAATACATAAACGGGAAACGTGCCTACGAGTATGCCCGCAAGGGAATTACCCCTAGGCTCGAACCAGTTCCCATCGAAATTCAGAATATCGAACTTATTGATTTTAATTTACCGTTTATTGCATTCAAAATCCATTGTAGCAAGGGTACTTATATCAGGGCTTTAGCCCGTGATATCGGGAAAGCTCTAAGCTCTGGTGCACATCTTGTAGAGTTACGCCGCACTCGCAGCGGAAACTTTTCTATCGACCAAGCCTTAACAATTACCGAAGTGGAAGAAAAATTATTAAATATACGCAACTAAAGCTAAATTATGCCGTAAAAGGTGCACATGCTCTAAAATAATAGATTATCTTTACAAGTTCCTATAAATTAAGGGTAAAACTGTTGACAACGCTGGGTGGCATGTTATATCTTTGTGTATATTGAAGTAAAACTAAAAATATGAAACTATCGCAATTTAAGTACAATCTGCCAAAAGATTTAATTGCAAAATTTCCTGTTGAGAACAGGGACGAGTCGAGGTTAATGGTGTTGAACAGGAATACAGGTAAAATTGAACATCGAATTTTTAAGGATATAATTGAGTACTTGAACGATAACGACGTTTTAGTGTTCAACAACACTAAGGTTTTTCCAGCCCGTCTATATGGTAATAAGGAAAAGACTGGAGCCGAAATAGAGGTGTTCCTACTCCGTGAACTTAACCGTGAACAAAGGCTATGGGATGTTTTAGTTGATCCCGCCCGTAAAATCAGAATTGGTAATAAGCTCTATTTTGGCGAAGATGACGTTCTGGTTGCTGAGGTTATTGACAACACCACCAGCCGTGGCCGTACCCTTCGTTTCCTTTTCGATGGCTCCTACGAGGAGTTTAAGGAAACTCTTTACAGGTTGGGCGAGATGCCTGTGCCAAAGCATATTCTACAGCGCGAAGCAGTTCCCGAAGATCGCGAGCGTTACCAAACCGTTTACGCCAAGCATGAGGGTGCTGTTGCAGCTCCTACTGCCGGTTTGCATTTTAGCAAACATCTTCTTAAACGCTTCGAAATTAAAGGAATATACTTTGCCGAGATTACCCTTCACGTTGGTTTAGGCAGCTTTAGAACCGTAGATGTTGAGGATTTGACCAAGCACAAAATGGATTCAGAGCAGATAATGATTGGCGAGGACGCAGTTAATATCATAAACATGGCTAAACGCGAGCAGCATAATGTTTGTGCTGTGGGTACCACAGTCCTTCGCACCCTTGAAAGTTCTGTTACAACCGATGGTTTCCTAAAACCATTCAGCGGCTGGACCAACAAGTTTATCTTCCCTCCATACGAGGTTGCAATACCCAACATGCTGGTTACCAACTTCCACTTGCCCCTTTCCACCTTGCTGATGATGGTTTGTGCTTTTGGTGGGTACGATCAGGTAATGGATGCCTACAAGGTTGCCATTAAGGAGAAATACCGTTTTGGCACCTACGGCGATGCAATGTTAATCATCTAAGTAGAAACGCTATAAAATAAAAGGCCCGATTTTCGGGCCTTTTTACATTGGAACCTTTAGGTTGGCTACTTAATAACTTGCTTGTAAAAGTCGTTTCCCTTATCATCAACCAGGATAAATGCGGGGAAGTCAACCACTTCAATACGGTAAACAGCTTCCATTCCCAGTTCGGGGAATTCAATCAGTTCCACCTTCTTAATATTCTCCTGTGCCAGTATGGCTGCAGGGCCCCCAATGCTTCCAAGGTAGAAACCGCCATGTTTCTTGCAGGAATCGGTAACGGCTTGGCTGCGATTGCCCTTGGCAATCATCACCATGCTGGCGCCATGCGACTGGAATTGTTCAACGTATGAATCCATTCGCCCTGCTGTGGTTGGACCAAACGACCCCGAAGGCAATCCGATAGGGGTTTTGGCTGGGCCTGCATAGTAGATGGGATGATTTTTAACGTAATCGGGTAGTCCCTCGCCCTTTTCCAATCGTTCCTTTAGCTTGGCATGGGCTATATCACGAGCAACAATAATTGGGCCTGTAAGTGAGAGCCTTGTGCCTACAGGGTACTTGGTGAGTTCCGCAAGAATTGCTTGCATGGGTTGATTCAAGTCGATTCTGACAGCATCGTTTTCTTCGGGCTTACGCCATTGTTCGGGGATGTATTTGCCCGGATTCTTCTCCAGTTTTTCAATCCAAATCCCTTGGCTGTTAATTTTTGCCTTTATATTTCTATCGGCAATACACGATACCCCTATTCCTACTGGACATGATGCACCATGCCTAGGAAGGCGAATAATCCGAATATCAAGTGCAAGGTACTTACCGCCAAACTGTGCACCAATTCCTATACTGTTGGTGGCTTTTAGTATTTTCTCTTCCAACTCTTTATCCCTGAATGCTCTACCGTGAATGTTCCCTGAGGTTGGCAGATTATCGAGGTATTTTGCCGATGCCAACTTTACTGTCTTCAGTGTATCTTCGGCCGATGTTCCACCAATTACAATGGCTATATGGTACGGAGGGCATGCTGCGGTTCCTAAATTTTTGATCTTTTCAAGGATATAATTTTCCAGTTTTTCAGGATTTAGAAGGGCCTTGGTTTCCTGAAAAAGCATGCTTTTATTAGCTGAGCCACCACCCTTTGCTATGAAAAGGAACTCATACTCATCGCCAGGCGTAGCATAAATATCGATTTGAGCTGGCAGGTTAGTGCCTGAGTTCTTTTCGGTGTACATATCCATAGGCACAGTTTGCGAGTAGCGGAGATTTTCCTCGGTGTAGGTTTTGTAGATACCTAGCGAAAGCGCCTCGTAGTCGTTGGCGCCAGTCCAAACCCTTTGACCTTTTTTGGCAAACACAGTAGCAGTACCTGTATCCTGGCATAGCGGTAAAATCCCTTTGGCTGCAATCTCGGCGTTGCGGAGTAAAACCAATGCAACAAACTTGTCGTTTTTGCTGGCTTCTGGATCCTCCAGTATGGCAGCAATTTGCTGTAGGTGCTCAGCCCTGTAAAAGAAAGAGATGTCGTGCATGGCAGTGTGGGCAAGAAATGCCAAACCCTCCGGGTTGACCTTTAAAATCTCTTTGGTCTCGAACTTTACTGTTGAAACAAAATCCTTTGTAAGGAGATAGTATTCAGTATCGTCCTTCTCCAAAGGGAATCTCTCCTGGTAAAAGAATTCCGGTGTTAGCATGGTATTTAGTTTTAGGTTGGTTACTGAAGCAGAAACACTTGGGTAACAAAAACCTTACCGTTTACTGACTGGTAAACTCCAATTCCCGTTAGGTTGAAATTACCCTCTATTATATCGCGCTGGCTGGTGCTACTCATCCATGCGTCAAACAGCTCTTTCGGCTTGAGGTAGTCATACCCTATGAGTTCCACCATTTTTGATGCTTTATATCGACGCATTAGCGATTTTATAGGGTTGTCAAAACCCGGAGGCCCTATTGGAACCTTTCCTGCAGCCATTTGCTGCGAGTAGCTTAGCGCTTCGGCATGTATTCCTTCATCGTTTTTTAGGGCCGGCAACCCAAGGCTTTTGCGGTGGTTATTTATCAGCAGTAAGAGTTCTGCCTCGTATTCCCTTGGTACAACCTTAGGCTTTTCGGCACTTTTCACAAATATCTGGGTGTAAAAGTATGAACCGTTTGGTGCTTTGGCTATTCCAATTCCTGTGAGGTTAAAATCATCCTCGATATTTTTTCTATGAGGAGGACTAGCCAGCCATCCGTTTACAATATGTTTTGCGTTAAGGGGACCATTCGCAATGTTTTCGGCTCCCGTAGTAATTTCCAAAAAACCGCTTAGCCGATTAAAGCGCTCATCGAATCCCTTATGACTGAAAGTTACCTTGCCCGATGCCATATTCTGGGAATGCAAGTATGCTTCTTTGCGAACGTAATCGTTAAACACCAGCTCCGATTTACCAATCGATTTCCTGTGCTCATTTATCATTTTAAGGATTTCATTCTCCATGCTTATCAAATTGGCATTCTGAGCAAATGCAGTACTGTAGAAAATTATTATTGTCAATGCAGCTATGCTAAGTGTTTTAACTTTCATGGGTCATGGTAATTTTAATTTACAAGATGTTATCGATGTTTTCGGCTGGAATGCCTATTGCTGCTTTATACTTTCCAATTACAATGGGGCGTTTCAATAGCTTGGGGTTTTGGGTTAATATCTCAATCCACTCATCTTCGTTAAAGTTTTTATTTTTCAGGAATTTCTTGTAGTACTCTTCCTGTGTTCTAACCAATTCAACGGGCTTAAGGTTCGATTTTAAGAGTATCTCCTTTAAAATATCACGGGTTAAACCCGTAGCCAAATAGTTGACAATCTCAAAATCAGCTGTTTTTGACCGAAGATACTCTAAACCCTTTCGGCTATTTGCGCATCGCGGATTATGTAGGATTTTTACCATGGTTGTAAAATAATACGTAAGATACTAAATATCAAATCAAAATGCAAAACTGCATCGCATTTCTTGTCTATTAAATATACAGCATTTATTAAAAACAATTACTTTTAAAATCGAACAGCATTCACATTTCCATGAACAAGCCTTACCATACATTGGTTTTCCTTGTACTAGTCGCTATGCTATACATATTCCTATCCACAATTGTGCCAAGTGGCAACTTAAAGATAGGTGGTATTTTATTCCGAATTCCAAAACCTTTAGAGTTACTTGCCATCAGTAAAACAAGGCAGGTATTCAATAGTACCGACTCCCTTCAATCCACTACCCATAAACAAACCAAAATATTTTCAAACGCTTTACCGATAAATGCCGATTCAATTCCAATGGAAGTAGAGCCTCTACAAAGCGAAAGGGTTGAACTATCAAAAACTACTCCAAAACGCAATTTCGAGATTAACACATTACCTATCGAGATGCCAACTGGCAGAAATCCATTGGGTTCGTTTGCTAGCGCACTAAGAAATCTTGATGATCAAAACGTCATTGTTCGAGTTTTGCATTATGGCGATTCACAGATTGAGGGCGATAGAATCACCAGCCAGCTCAGAGCCGCCCTTCAGGAAAAGTTTGGCGGGACGGGTTTGGGTCTAATTCCAATTTGGAACACTGAGTATTTGCCAGGCGGATTAAAGGTTGGCTTTTCAGATCATATAAAAGTGAATTCAACGGTAAATGGCAAACCAGCACAAAAAGCCAACTGCATACTTGGTGCGGTTGCTGAGGTTGCTCCGTTGGATTCGTATGGCGAGATTATTTCCATAAGAGTTAACTCAAAGCAACTATTTAATAGTCTAAGCATAATATCAGGCAACTCCGATTCCACCTATGCAATTATGATTGTAGTTGACGGAACCGATACCTTAGAGAGGCAGGTTATGCCCTACGGTAAGGTGAATGTTTTATCAGTAAAACTCCCCAGTCGTTTTGAGAGAATCTCAATTTTTGCCAAAAATCCGGCTACCGTAAAACTTTATGGCTTACTTGCCGAATCGGGGAGGGGAGTAAGCGTTAGCAATATTGGATTACGGGGAACATCGGGCAACTTCTTTACTCGTTTCGATTCGCACATAGCCTCGGATATATACAGAATGCTGAACGTACGACTTGTAATTATGCAGTTTGGCATAAATGTAGTTCCCTCCAATCTATCAAGCTATGCATACTACCAAAAGCTTATGGAACAACAAATAAAAGCGGTCAGGCGTTTTGCTCCTCAAGCCGATATTTTAGTTGTTGGGGTTACCGATATGGCTAACCGGTTCGATGGCGAGCTGAAATCGAACCCAAGTGTGGAAAAAGTGCTGCAGGCGCAAAGATATGCGGCTTTAAGTAATGGAGTTTTGTTTTGGGATGGGTATTCAGCTATGGGCGGGGAAGGATCAATTATTGAGTGGGTAAATGCTTCACCGCCCCTTGCCACCAAGGATTACACGCATTTTACGAGTTATGGTGCAAAACGTTTTGGCCAAAAACTAGCTACGGCCTTATTAATAGCTGTCGATAATTTTGGCATGGCTAACATTGATCAACAACCAACACCAAACGGCTCTTTTTTAAATGAGTAAACGTGTTTTGCATACAACCATTTTAATCCTAATTTTAGCCTTGGTGCTATTACCACATAGGGTTCACTTATATGTTCCTGCAACTACGCCCGTGGTTTTGTTGTTCAATCATTCCGAAAACACTATAAAAAATTCACTAAGCCAAAAGATTGTTCATACTGGCAATCCTATAAAAATCATACAATTAGGTGACTCACATGTGCAAGCGGGCTTTATTTCTAAAACACTTAAAGGTTTGCTGGCGCAAAGGTTCCGTACTCATTATGTTTCGCCAGGTATGGTTTTCCCTTGCTCGGTTATGGGTACACACAGCCCGGTAGAGTATACTTCGTATCACAAGGGAAAATGGGAGTTTCAAAAGGTAAATGGAGCCTCAAACCCACTCGATGCTGGAGTTTTTGGATCATACGTAGAAACTTCCGATTGCTTGGCAACCTTATCATTTACCTTGAAACCCAATGCCAACTTTGACGCCTCGGTTAATCGTGTAGCCGTTTATTACCATTCTGCTTCACCCGATGCTGCTCCTATTTTACTTGAACCCAAATGCTCAAAAACGATATTAGCTGAACACGCAATTGAGTTCGAACTTGATGGCGATGCCGACAGCATTGCAGTTGGCTTTTTATTAAAGAACGGCTCTCCTATTACCGTTTATGGTTTAAACCTTTGGAATACCAAAACACAATTCATAGTGAGTTCGGCAGGCTTAAATGGTGCCACAATGCACGGGTTTACGCTTGCGAGGCAATTGACATCAAATTTGGGTTCATTTAACCCCGATCTTATTATTGTTTCGCTTGGCACTAACGATGCTTACTCGAATAGCTTCGATAGCCTGAATTTTTCCAATGATTTGGAAAGTTTGATGAGTCAACTAAGGCATGCGCTGCCAAATTCATTGGTAATGTTTACCACGCCAAACGATCATCTTTTAAATAGAAAAAGCGCAAACACCAGGGTGCAAGTGGCGGCCAATGTTATTAAAGTGATTTCAACCAAACATCAAATACCGGTGTGGGATTTCTACAGCCTTATGGGGGGCAAGGGGAGTATTCAGAGATGGATTCGGCATGGCCTTGCAGCCCCCGATGGAGTTCATCTTACAGCAAAAGGCTATCAGCTCCAAGGCGAGTTGTTTTACCTTGCACTGTTTAATTCAGGTTTCATTGAGTAGCCAATTGTTATGATTAGTATTAAGGAAATAGTTCTTAACTTTCTTTACTATACTGAGGGTGATTCACTGATATTCACTCAGGTTTCCTTTTGGGTTTTCTTTAGCGTTTTACTGGCTGGTTACACGTTTGTCTACAACCGCCCGGTTATACGAAGTGCTTACCTTTTGGTGTTTAGCCTTTTCTTCTACTTTAAATCGAGCGGGTTATTTTTCTCACTTCTGCTGTTTTCAACGTTGGTCGATTACTCAATTGGACTGGCAATATCAAAATCAAATAGCAAGTTAAGCAGGAAGTTGCTCGTTGCACTAAGTGTATTTGTGAACCTGTTGGTACTATCATACTTTAAGTACGCATATTTTTTTGTTGATATTATCAACAATGTTTTTGGCACAAACCTTACCGTGGTTAACCATCTTGCCTTATGGGGCAACGCTCTCATTAGCACGAAATTTGATACTGCCACCATTGTGCTTCCTGTTGGAATTTCTTTTTATACCTTTCAAACCATCAGCTATACCGTTGATGTTTATAGAGGGAAGGTGGCAGCAGTCAGAAACATTATTGATTTTGCGTTTTATGTTTCGTTTTTCCCACAACTGGTTGCCGGCCCAATAGTACGTGCAGCAGAGTTTATACCCCAAATTTACCGGCGGTATGATTTAAGCAAAAATGAGTTTGGCCATGCCCTTTATTTGATACTTACCGGTTTGGTGAAGAAAATGGTTATTTCCGATTACCTGTCGGTTAATTTTGTTGATAGGGTTTTCGATAATCCGTTGAGCTATACTGGTTTCGAGAACCTGATGGCCACCTATGGCTATGCCATGCAGATATACTGCGATTTTTCTGGCTATACCGATATTGCAATAGGGCTGGCACTCTTACTTGGCTTTAAGTTACCAATCAACTTCAATTCCCCTTACAAGGCAACCAGTCTAACCGATTTTTGGCATCGGTGGCATATATCGTTATCGTCATGGTTGAGGGATTACCTTTATATCCCCTTAGGAGGAAACCGAAAGGGTAGGTTAAGAACCTACATCAACCTTTTGATAACCATGCTACTTGGAGGTTTATGGCATGGGGCGCATCTGAAATTTGTTGTTTGGGGTGGAATTCATGGGATAGGATTGGCAATTGAAAAGTTGCTATCTAACTTTAGGTTAGCAAACATAAATGGCGAGAGACGAACAGCCCACTTGATCTGGGGCATTATCACCTTTAATGTGGTTAGCTTGTCGTGGATTTTTTTCAGGGCAAACGATTTTACTTCGGCAATAGCCATGCTGCATCAAATCTTTAAGGACTTTAACTTCAATACGGTTTCAAATATCATTATTGCATACAGCGATATCTTTTTAATTTTGGTATTGGGCTATCTGGTTCATCTTCTACCCTTTGATGTTAAGGAATTCATTCGTGGCAAGTTTATCTCGATGCCATTAGCGGTTAAGCTTTTAACAACCCTGATAGTAATAATTACTCTTATTCAAATCCAGAACATTGAGTTAAAACCCTTTATTTACTTCCGGTTCTAAAATAAAAAAGCCCCTTATTCAGAGGCTTTGGTTGACCTACCAGGACTCGAACCTAGACTAACAGAACCAAAATCTGCTGTGCTACCATTACACCATAGGTCAATCCTATCGCTTTTTTAAAGCAGTGCAAAATTAATACTAATGTAGTAAATCACAAAATTTTTTGTAAGAAATTATTTACCTAGCAATACGCAAACCGTTTGCGGTCATAATCCATGTTTTTCCAACCATTTCATCGGGCCAGTAGTTGCTGTAGGGTTGATATTTTGCAAGGATATCGGTTAGCGTTTCGTCCAGGTGAACACCGTACCCTTCAGGCAAATACAGCTTAACAGTTACGCTCTGGTTTTTCCACTTTGTTTTTTCAGGAATAATGTATAGCGGATCCAGAATTGCCAGGGTATCGTTTAATGTTATGGAGTAAATAATGTCCTTAGCATTTTTTTCTGCTGTATAGCTATTTACCCCTCTTGCTCTGCGTATTACCTCAAGTCTTGGTTTCGCTTCAAAGCTTTTCTCAATTATAAGAGTGGGTGAGCCTGCAAGATGATGTTCCCCTTTTAGTGTAAAAACTTTCCAATCGAAAATTTGAACCGTTTCCTCTACCCATGTGCTATCGGTCAAGTAGTTGTACGATTTACACATTACAACCTTTGAGTTACTATTTACTGGCGAAATCTCAAATTCCTTTACCACTTTTTCGCTAACGGAAAGGCCTCGTATCTGAAAGAAAAATGTGAGTGAAAGGGTTACAACGGCAGCAGCCCAAATTACAGCAGCTATAATGCCTATTGTGCCATCTTTGGCCCTGAACCTGAAAAGAATACGTATTCCGGCATAAATTAGCGCAACAATTGGTATGGCTAGGGTTAAAAATAGTGGAATTGTAATCCAGTAGCTGCTGCTAATATCAAGAACCGCTGCAATAATTTGGTTGAGTGTTATACCAACGCCACCAATAACTCCGGAAAAATCGGGACTATACGATGCAAAAAACACAGCGCCAACAAGGGCTATAAAAATAAGTAGCATGCTAACGATTAAAAGAATTCCTATGGTAATAGAAATTACTTTAACAATAACAAGCATGGCTTTTACAAGGTAAAGCAAAACCTGTACGAAAAGGTTTATTAATTTATTAACAGTGTTGCCTGCCTTTGATTTTTTTAGATTATCACTTGCATTGCTAATCTCTTTTCGAACACGCCTGCCAATTTCATCAATGTTCTCGGCATCGCCCATCATTTCCATTTTTTGGAATGGGGTCTTAGCTTTTGGCATTGCAATCCATAGCAGAATGTAAAGTAGCAAGCCAAATCCTTTTAGGAATAAAAAAGCAATAAACAAAATCCTGAAAACCAGCGGGTCGACCCTGAAGTAGGCTGCCAGTCCACCGCAAACTCCAGCAATTATTGAATCGTCGGGGTTACGGTACAGTCGCTTTGACCGATACTGTTTTTTGCTCATGGTATTACCATCATCTCCTATGTCTTCAGGTTTACCAATTTGCTCAATTATTGGCATGACCATATCACTGGTAACCACTTGACCTAAGGTAATTTTCTCCGATAGCAATTCCGCTATTCGGAATTCAATATCGTTAACGGTTTCTTGCGCAGCCGTGTCGTTGCCAAGTTTAATCTTAACCTCATCGAGGTAGGTTTGCAGGGTGGAATACGCACTCTCGTCAAGCGTAAAAGAGTATCCCCCCAGGCTAACATTTATGGTTGTATTCATTATTCTAAGGTTTTTGTTGTAAATTAAATGTAATGGATTACAATTTAATCGTTTTCTGGATTGCGTATGGCGTCAACCATTTCAACCAGTTCATCCCAGCTATTTAGCAGTTCAGCAAGATACTCTTTGCCTTCTTCGGTTAGCGAATAGTACTTCCTTGGTGGGCCTTGCGGCGACTCTTCCCATCGATAGGTGAGCAAACCAGCATTTTTTTGCCGAGTAAGTAGGGGGTAAATAGTACCTTCAACTACTATCATTTTAGCCTGTTTAAGCTGGTTTATAAGGTCGTTTGCGTAAGCATCGCCTCTCGATAGTACTGTTAAAACACATAGCTCAAGTACGCCTTTTCGCATTTGTGCTTTAGCATTCTCTATTTCCTGATTCATGGCTTCAACTTTGGTGTTTTTGTTATGTTGCGCAAATTTTCTACCAACCCATTTTTTGCTGTGAAAAATGGGTTAGATATTGTTAATGTTTATTTTTTCACCCTTCATCTCAAGTTTTTGTGTGGGGGTAATGGCGGGTGGAACAACTACCCATAAAACAATGTAGATTAGCACCCCTAGGCCTCCCCAAAGGGCTAGCAGGAAAAATACCAAACGGAAAAGAACTGGGTCAACCCTCCAGTAATGCCCCATTCCGGAGCACACACCACATAGTATCCTATCGTCAACATCGCGGTAGAGCTTGGGGTAAACCCTTCCCTTGTTGTCGGATGGGGCAAAGGAACTGGATGAGTCAAAATCGTTTATAGTTCCTATCAGTTTAATCACTCTTTTAACCTCATCAAGGTTAACCACTTGCCCGGGGACCTTTATGGAATCATCAAAGTGTTCGGCAATCCTACTTTCAATATCGCCAACTATTTCCTTTTTGTTGGGGGCGTTTGCAAAGTGAGCCTCCAGACCCTTAAGATATCGATCTAGGACATGGTAGGCATCATCTTCAAGCATGTAGGCTTTGCCATTTAAACTCACTGAAATTGTACGTTTCATAACTTATGCTGTTTGGTTTGACTTTAATTTATTGCAATGCAATAACTAGTATTTATTTATTACAAATATAATTGATATAACAATACAATGTAATGCATAGTAGTGTATTTAACATGGTTTAACATTGCAGCCTTTTAGTAGAACCTTAAGTTTACTTTTTAAATGTTTATCTTTATAATTCATTGGTTGGGCTATGTTCTTTATTCTGTGTTTTAGCAATTTCAGCGGGAGGACATATGTAAAATGCAGCTTTCTTATTAAAATAAATCTGCCATGAAAGGTGTGCTTACAAAAATGGGCTTTACAAATACGGGCAATGAAGTTAGTATTAATCCAGAGTATTTTCTTGATCTTGATTCAGGTAGGGTAAACCTTTCGGATCTAATTGGGAAAGGTATAGTGCTGAAGTACCTAAACATTAAACGCTGTATTCATTGTGGGCGAGAAACAAAGAAGCTGTTTGGCCAGGGGTTTTGTTACCCATGTTATATAAAGGTACCTGAAGCCGAAGAGTGTGTTCTTAGACCCGAACTTTGCAGGGCCCATGAGGGAATTGCCCGTGATATGGATTTTGCAAAAGCAAACTGCCTTGTGCAACACTACGTTTATCTGGCCTGGACTGGAGGCATAAAGGTGGGAGTAACGCGTTATCACCAAATACCAACACGTTGGGTCGATCAGGGAGCAACCTATGCCGTAAAGATATGTAATACTCCTAACCGTTACACTGCAGGTTTGGTTGAGGTAGAGCTTAAAAAGATTTTTGCCGATAAAACGGCATGGCAACGGATGCTTACCGACACAAATGAATTTCCTCCCGATTTTCTATCCCATAAAGCTAAAGCACTTGAATTTATTAACGGGAAGGGTCTTAATTATGTCCCCGAAAGCGATGTGGTTTACCATGTTAGCTATCCAGTAATTCAGTCACCTGGGAAGGTTAAGTCTATAAATTTAGAAAAGGCTAAAACCCTTGAAGGAACTTTGGCAGGGATAAAAGGACAATACCTGATTTTTGAATCAGGTATTGTAATCAATATTCGGAATCATTCGGGATATCTAGTTGATTTTAACTTTTAGATATTGGTAATATCCATTGCAATTTTTAGAATTTTCAACAGTTGACCGCCATGGTCAAAAATTGGTGTATAGGTTTCAAGGAGTAGATGTTCCTGGCCATTAACCCTGATGCGGGTTTTATGCTTACGGATATTTCCCCTCAGTATGTCGCTCCATAGCTTATCGTACGTGGCTTTTTCAGTATCGGACAGTATAAGGTTTTCAGAGTGGTGCAGCCCAATTATGTCGTCACGGTTGGCTCCAAGGAAGTTGAGGTAGCTGTCGTTGATGTTGATTACATAGCCCTTGGTATCGTATTCCATAACAAAAGCCGCAGCATTTAGGGCATTAACTAACCCCTCGAGTTCAAGGGTTTTACGGGCAGCCTCTTCCTGAGTGGCCTGTAGTTCCTCTAGGTTTTGGCGCATCTCTTCCTCCTGGGCAGCCATCATTTCCGCTTGTTCCTTCGATTTCATTAAAAGTTCAGCGGTTAGGGTATTAACCTTTACAGTATGTAGGGTCGATGCAATGCTTTTGGCAATATCCTTAAGGAACTGAACCTCGTGTTCTTTAAGTTCCTGAAGCGAGGCAATTTCAATGACACCCATAACCTCCTCCTCAAATATCAAGGGAACAACAATTATGTAATTGGGGTTAATACCACCAAGCCCTGAGGTAATCTCTATATAATCCTGTGGAACTTCCTTTAAAATGATGGCATCGCGTTCAGCGGCGCAAGCACCAATAAGACCTTCAGCAAAATGGTAGCTTCGTTGCATTACCCTGTTCCTATCGTAAGCAAACATAGCAACCATATCAAAGGTTTTATCGCCGGTTTCCTTGTTTTCGTTCAAAACGAACAACCCTCCAACCTGAGCGTTCAAATACCAAACAAGGTTTTTAATTAGTTCCTGGCCTAGCAGGCTAAGGTTATCGTTGTTCTGTCGAAGTATCTCGCCAAACCTTGCCATTCCCTCATTAGTCCACCGCTTCTTTTCCTCTTCGATTTTTCGCTTTTCTTCCTCATCATGAGCTCTACGAAGGTTATCGCGCATTTCAATTAGCGACTTGCCTAACTCATCCTCATCGCTTAACAACGCAAGGTTCACATTTAGATTTCCTGCACCAATCTCGCGGGCAAATGTGGTTTTAGAGTTTACTCCTGTAAGCGACGAACTTACCGCTTCAGCCATTTGGCTTATTTCATCGTTCGATGAGGCTTTAATATCAACGTTGCTTTCAAGTTTTCCCTTTGCAAACTCACTTAGAATTTGGGTGATTTTTTTTATGGGCAATGTAATGTTGTTGGTAACTAAGTAAACAATAAAAAGAATTACCAGTAAGCCTATCAGGGAGATGAGAAGGCTTGTGTTGTAACTCCTGTTTACTTGAGCCATGATGTCAGTAACCGGAACAGCGATACCAATTGACCATGGTGTTTGCGTATTGCCTATTCTAACTGGTTCAAAGGTGTAGTATATTCTTTCGCCCTTGTTATTTTGGTGGATGAAACTAAACGCTTTCCCTTTTTGAACCTGGGCAAGTATGTTGTGCTGATTATTGAACTCTGGTAAAACTTCGGAGATGTTCTTTCTGAAAATTGCGGAATCGGGGTGTGCTATAAAAACACCCTTATTGGATAGTAAAAAGGCGTAACTGTTGGGGTAAGGTTTAATGTTATTTACCAGTTGCTGAAAACGGGTAAGTGTTAGGTCAGCACCAATTAAACCAATAAACTTACCATTTTCGAGAAGTGGCGATGAGAGGGTTGTCATCATTAGTCCCCGTTGTAGTTCCGATGTGTATGGTTCAATAACAATCTCCTTGGCAGCACTTTTTATGCTACTGTAGGTTGGGGGGTCGGCGGTTAAGCTGCGCATTTCAGCTTTTGTTTTGTAAACCCCATCTTCCTTATAAACAATGTAGAAGTATCGGCCATGAGGAAGTGTCCAGTTGGAGTCGAGATTGCTTAACTCCCAGCTATCCCAGTAAGCATCAATATGTGGAGTGGTTAGAATAACCCTATTGTACATGGGGTAGATTAGTTTTTGCCATTGATCAAAAGGCATCTGCTTGTACTCCATAAATGCGGCAGCAAGCGTACGAGTTACTGCAAATTCTTGGTTTATCCAACTTTCAATGTTAAGGGCATACTGCCTGGTGTAACTGTTGGTTAACTTTATGGATTGTTCGTATGATAAACGAAGCGACGAAGAGCTCATGTAGTAAAATACTATTGAAAAAATAATAAAAGCACTACCCAGTATGTAATAGAGAATTTTCTGCCGGATGGTAAGTTTTAATCTCATAGTCTTTCTAATTATGCCATTTACGTTCACAATATTACAAAAAAATGATTGTTTATGTAGATATTAAGGAATTTTATTTAATTTGGCAGTACCATTTTATTCAAAAACATTCATGCAAAATCCATTAAAAAAACATAGAGATAATGACCTCGAGAAAAGGATTGACTGTTTAAGGTCAATTCCTCTTTTCAAGGAAGTTGAGCGTTCAACTCTTCTTAGAATTGCATCAATACTTGAATCTTGGGAAGTTAAGAAGGACGAACGGTTGTTTAATAAAGGCGATAGGGACTACTCCCTATATATTGTAGTAAGCGGTAAACTTAAAGCCCACGCTGGCAACCATACCTTTGCCACCTTTGGCCCAAATCAGTATTTTGGTGAGTACTCACTACTTGATTCCTCCGCTCGATCCACAACAGTTACTGCAATGGAGGATTCCGCATTGCTTAGGTTGCAACAGGATCAGTTCAACAAATTTTTAAAAAAAATACCAAGCCTTTCCCGAGCTCTTTTGCTCGGTTTAGTTTGGCGCTTAAGGGATTACAATGTTTTTGAGGCTGAGCTAACAGCTAAAAATCTCGAAATTAAAAAACAAAAAGAGGAAATTGAACAACAGCGCAGGGAGTTGGAACAGCTGAACCAGATGAAAGATAAGTTCTTTGCAATCATAGCCCATGATCTTCGAAACCCATTCAGCACAGTTCTTTCCTTATCAGAGTTGTTAGCCAAGGAGTTTGACAATTTTGATCAAAATAACCTGCAAATATTTATTGAGCAGATTTACAAGTACTCAAACAAGACATTCAACCTGCTCGAGAACCTCTTACAGTGGTCAATGCTTCAAACTGGTAGGCTGGCACCTAAACCTCAAATGGCTAACCTGGCCGATGTTATAAACGATACCATTGATTTGCTTAAAGGAACTGCACTTAATAAATCGATAAACCTTTACTGGGCCTTACCAACCGATTCTTACGCATATTTTGATGTTAATATGATTACCACAGTTGTTCGTAATCTTATAAGCAATGCCATAAAGTTCACACATCAAAATGGCGAGGTTGTTGTTCAGGTTGATGATGATCCCGATTACTATAAAGTTTCAGTAATTGATACCGGAGTAGGAATACCCAATGAGGTTATTCAAAAACTTTTACGCATCGATTCGAATCCAACTACTTTAGGAACCGACGAGGAAAGCGGTACTGGACTGGGGTTAATACTCTGTAAAGAGTTTGTTGAGAAAAACGGGGGTACAATTGGGGTTAGAAGTGTGGTAGGCAAAGGTTCAACTTTTTACTTCACTGTGCCGCGCTTTGCGGAGAAAACACAATGAAAATAGCTATACTTGGCACGCGTGGCATACCTAACCGGTATGGAGGTTTCGAACGATTTGCCGAGGAAGTGGCCCATGAATTCAGCAAGTTAGGCCATCAGGTTTTTGTTTCTTGCCCTTCGGACAAGTTTATGTTTAATCGGCTCTCAGAGAGTGTATTTACGGTTCATCTCAAAGTGCCAAAAGTTTTTTTTCCCAACCTTGGAACCCTATATTATGACTATATTTCATTACGTTGGGCCCAGAAAAACCATGCTGATGTAATAATTGAGTGTGGGCATTCCTTTTCACCTTTGCTTATATTTTTTCCAAGAACAATCCGTAATAGAATAGTTACAAATCCCGACGGAATTGAACATAAACGCCGGAAGTGGAGTTTTTTTGCAAAAAAATACTTACTACTCTCTGAGCGACTAGCCTTTATGTTTTCAGCTCAAATTGTATGCGATAACAGGGCGTTAGTTGAATACTATTCAGTGAAATACATTAGAAATTTGATTTACATCCCTTACGGTGCGCATCCGTTGGAAAACACTCCCAGTAAAAATGGCATAGTTGATTTAGTTCCTAAAGATGATTATTACCTTTTGATATCGAGGATTACTCCCGAAAACAATATTAAAACCACTTTGAACTACTTTGCCCAATCGGGTAAACTTTGCCTGATTGTTGGTGGTTTAACATCAAAATATGCAAGAAGGATTAAAAGGTTATTCGCGGGATATACAAATATTATATTCATGGGTGCCATTTATGACCAGCAAGTACTAAATAGTTTAAGGTATTACTGCAAGGCATACATTCATGGGCATTCGGCTGGTGGCACAAACCCATCGTTACTCGAGGCTATGGCTTGTGGTTGTTTTGTTATTGCACACAATAATCCATTTAATCGCGATATATTGGGAGAGCAGGGACTCTATTTTAGTAACGAAACATCATTGGGAAATTGCATTTCCCATTTTGAAGAGCAAAACGATGTTGAGGTTAATAAAGTAAAAGAGCAGAACATTCAAACCATTAGGCGCAATTTCTTATGGGAAAAGGTTGCTCTGGCATATATTGAAGTAATTGAAAGATTGGAAAAGTAAGGGGCTACATTCCAGCAACCCCTTGAAGTTTTACTCTAGTATAAGTTTCCTTATCAAGTACTTGTTTGAAGTGCCAAACCTAATGTAGTAGAGTCCTTTAGGTAATCGCTCAATATTAACGGTAATATCAGTTTCCGAATCTTTAATAGTTATTTCCTTAGTTCTAACCTTATTACCAATAGCGTTGTAAAACTCAAGCGAATATTTGCCGGGGTCAAATCCAACAATTTTAATGTTGAAGTTTCCTGTTGTAGGATTCGGGTAAATATTTATGCTATACAATTTGTCAGTTGGGAGCGAGTTGGGTAGTCCAATTATTACAACCGCAGTATCACTTGCCGAGCAGCCAAACTCGTTGGTTACAGTAACCCAGAACTTGAAGATTCCTTCGCCTAATACATAACCATCAACTAGCAATGTTTGCTCGGTAGTTTGGTCATTCCACAAGTAGGTGGAGAAACCTGGACCAGCATCTAGCGTGTATTGCTGGGTGGTATCTATCCTTATGGTATCGTTTGGCAAATCTACTACAGGGAGTGGGTTAATTGTGATAGTCAATTCATCTGATGTAGTTTGGCATCCTCCTGCAAAGGTTGCAAGAACACTATAGATACCAGCATCTGTTGCCAGGTAATCGGGTTGAGTAGCCTGGTCAATATCATTTCCATCCTTGCGCCACTGGTATGCTGATCCATCCGAGGGGTTTGCATGTAGCAATACGCTTACTTCGTCACCTTCGCACCAGTTAAGGGCATCGGTGGTTTCAATTGTAACAGCGGGTACACTTATTACACTTACCTCAATTGAATTTCCTATGGCTGTGCAGCCGTTTGTAGTAGCGCTTAAACTATAAGTGCCAGCTGCACTTACACTCAAGGTTGGGTTTGTTTCGCCGGGAATTGGATTGCCATTCAGCAGCCATTGGTAGCTATCAGCCGTTTCGGCTGTTAAGGTTACGTTGATAGGTGTACCCTCGCACCAAATTGTAGGATCAGTTGTAGAAATGTTAGCCGTGGGTAACGGGTTTACTGTAATGTCCTTTGAATCGGAGCTAACGCAGCCGTTGCCATCGGTATAGGTGTAGGTGATGGTGTGTGTGCCCACGCCGGCAGCAGCGGGGTCGAATGTTGTTCCCGTAACCCCGTTTCCTGAG
>DSBV01000008.1 GCA_011045955.1 Bacteroidales bacterium
CAATGGGAACGACACCTTAGCCCTGATGCCAACGGGTGGTGGCAAATCCATCACCTTTCAGGTGCCTGCTCTCGCCATGGAGGGGATGTGCCTGGTGATATCTCCACTTATAGCCCTCATGAAGGATCAAGTCGAGAATCTTAAAAAACGTGGGATTAATGCAGTTGCTATCTACTCGGGCATGACCAGCCACGAAATAGATATAACCCTTGACAATTGCATTTACGGCAATATCAAATTCCTTTACGTTTCGCCCGAGCGCATGTCAACTCCCATTTTCCGTGAGCGGGTTCGGAAAATGAAGATTTGCATGGTAGCCATCGACGAGGCTCACTGCATCTCGCAGTGGGGCTACGATTTCAGACCATCGTACCTTAAAATTGCAGAATTACGCGACATCCTAGCCGATACCCCTTTTTTGGCGGTCACCGCTACCGCCACACCTGAAGTGGTGAACGACATACAGGAAAAGTTACATTTCCGCAACGGCAAGGTTTTCCGCATGAGCTTTGCCCGCGAGAATCTTGTTTACCTGGTACGCAATGTTGAGGATAAGGAAAAATATCTCTTTAAAATTATCGAAAGCATACCGGGTAGCGGCATTATTTACGTCAGGAACAGGAATAAAACCAAAGAGATTGCTTTGATGCTTCAGCGTGCCGGTCATGCCGCGGACTTTTACCACGCCGGGCTTACCATGGAGATGCGCAATGCCAAACAGAACGATTGGCAAACCGGTAAAACCCGAATTATTGTGGCCACCAATGCCTTTGGCATGGGCATTGATAAACCCAATGTGCGCTTTGTGGTTCACATTGACCTGCCCGACTCACCGGAAGCTTACTTTCAGGAGGCTGGCCGCGCCGGTCGCGACCAAAAACTTTCCTATGCCGTGTTGCTCTACAACGAGTCGGACAAACTCCGCATAGAGCAAAGGCTCGAGGCCAACTTTCCCCCACCCGACGACATAAAAAGAATATACCAGGCCCTGGGTTCGTACCTAAATATTGCCTATGGTGCCGGAAAAGGCGAGGTTTACGATTTTAACCTGATCGATTTTTGCTCCGCCTACAAGCTTAACATGGTAGTGGCATACAACTCCTTAAAAATTCTTGAGCAGGAAAGCTACATAGAACTAACCGACGAGCTCGATAATCCCAGCCGCATAATGTTCCTTGTGAACAAACAGGAACTGTACAGGTACCAGGTGGCGCATGCCGAAATAGATAAGTTTATCAAGGTGCTGCTTAGGCTGTTGCCTGGCGTTTTTTCACAGTATGTAAGGATTGATGAACAGTTCATTTCCAAAACCACAGGGTTGCCAATCGATAGGGTATACGAAAACCTGAAAGTGCTGTCGCGACAAAAGATTTTGGATTACATCCCTAAAAAGCGGACACCTCTGATCGTTTTTATTGAAGAACGGCTCGACGATAAAAACCTCAGGATTGAACCTGAAAGTTACCAAATGCTCAGGAAACGCTACCTCGATAGGATTAACGCCATGCTAGAGTATGCCCAAAGCCAAGCCAAATGCCGAAGTCAGTTCCTAAACGAGTACTTTGGCCAAACCGACAGCTACCGATGTGGCAAATGCGACGTTTGCACCACCCGCAACGAACTTGACATGAGCAAGTACGAGTTCGACAACATACTGGAAAAGGTAAAAACATTACTCCTAAACAATCCGCTACCACTTGAAAAGTTAATCGATTCAACAGGTTTTAACCCCGACCGTGTAGCTAAAGTTGTACGCTTCCTTGAGGATACAGGTAAAATTGCAGCAAACAACCAGGGGCAGCTGGAGTGGGTAACACGCAAGTAGGATGAGCCTTATCCGTTTAAAAGTTAAACATTTAACGTGAACTGTTTGCCGTGAAAGGTAAAGCGTTAACCATTAACCGTTAAACGAAGTTGAAGAGCGATTAGCGAACAAAATATCCTGTCACTTTGAGCGCAGAGACTGATCTATTAAATAGTCTGCAGTGTTTAGTGAGCAGAGGTTTTTATTTTTTGATATAATTTGTGTCAGCTAACAACCAACAACCATTAACTATCAACTAAATATGTATCACATTGTTGAAAAGTGCAATACACAAAGCATCACAGTGTAAATCTGTCAAATCCACGTGATCTGCATTCTATTTCAATTCACGAGCAACAAACAACGCCTTCAGTCATTCCGAGCAACCTGTCCCGCTAAAACGTGGATTATGACAAATCCCAAACGTGTCATACAAGCGCTCGTCACCTCCCTCTCTCAAAAATTTCCTGTAGCATTTCAAAGAAATAACCAACTAAAAACTTTTGGCCCAACTTTTGTTAATAGTTTGAGTGTAAACAAAAATTTTATGAAAACTCTCAATAATACTGAACTACGCCAACGCCTTTACAGTTACTCAAACCAGGTTGGCTTTGATACCCAAAAGGATTCGTTCCGTGAGGTAATATCATTTCTGATTGATATTGACCAAAACTTTTTATACACATTGCTAAACCCCGAGGAGATTAGGTATTTAGCTACCCATCGCGATGATGAGGAGAGGCTAAAACGGCAGCTGATACAAGTGGTAGAATCGCTGTAGAGTTCACCGCCAAAAATAGATTAAAGGGAAAAGTTTTCCCTTTTTTATTTTTTGCTTACTTTGTGGTAAGCATTTCAAGTATGGGAAACATTATCGACTCCGAAATAATGTACTTGCCGGGCGTTGGCCCCAAACGTGCCGAACTGCTTCAAAAGGAGTTGGGTATCTATTCGTTTTCCGACCTGCTCTACTTTTACCCATTCCGATACATTGACCGCACAAAAATCCATAAGATTTCCGAAATAACCGACGAACTTCCATACGTTCAGGTTGTAGGCCGTGTGGTCAATATATCTGAAGCGGGTGTCGGCCGCAACCGTAGGCTAACAGCCCTTGTTACCGATGGCACCGGTAGCATGGAACTTGTGTGGTTTCAGGGTGTAACCTGGGTTTTGAAGCGGCTTAAACCTAATATCGATTACCTGATATTTGGCAAAGCTACCCGTTTTGGAACGCGTTTCAGCATAGCCCACCCCGAGATGGATATCTACAACCCACAGCAGGACTTCATTACCAACTCGCTACAACCAGTCTACTCCACAACAGAAAAGCTCAAAAGCAACCACATAACGTCAAAAACCATAATGGGTTTTGTGCAAGCACTAATTCCAATGGTCATTGGGAAAGTTTCTGAAACCCTCCCCCCATCCATCATTGAGCAAAACAAGTTAATGACCCTACCGGAAGCTTTACGCAACATACATTTCCCGGCAAACACCACCCTGCTCCACAAGGCTCAGCACCGTTTAAAGTTCGAAGAACACTTCTACATTCAGCTTAGCATCTTAAGCCGACAAAAGGTAAGGCAGGTTAAGGTCAACGGCCATATATTCAGCCATGTAGGCGAGATGTTTAACCGTTTTTACCACGAAAGGCTACCGTTTCCATTAACCGAGGCTCAAAAACGGGTTATCAAGGAGATACGCCGCGATATGATGAGCGGCAAGCAAATGAACAGGCTGTTGCAAGGCGATGTGGGTAGCGGAAAAACTGTGGTTGCGCTGATGTGCATGCTACTTGCTGTTGATAACGGCTATCAGGCCTGCATTATGGCTCCCACTGAGATACTTGCCAACCAGCATTACGAATCCATCACCTCGTTATTAGGCGATTTGCCGGTAAAGGCGGGCTTACTCACGGGCAGCACAAGGCGATCAGAACGAAACAACCTTCACCAATCGCTTGAGGCGGGAAAACTCAATATCCTTATTGGTACCCATGCGCTACTGGAGGATGTGGTGAGGTTTAAAAACCTTGGCTTTGTGGTAATTGATGAGCAGCAACGCTTTGGGGTTATGCAGCGCGCAAAGCTCTGGGAAAAGAATAGTGACCCACCCCATGTGCTTGTAATGACAGCCACCCCAATCCCACGTACTCTTGCCATGACCCTTTACGGCGACCTGGAGGTGAGCGTAATCGATGAGCTACCGCCCGGGCGAAAACCCGTTAAAACCCTACACTACACCGATGCCAAACGCAATCTGGTTTTCAACTTAATGCGGGAGCAAATCAAGAAAGGGAGGCAGGTTTATGTGGTTTACCCGTTAATCAAGGAATCGGAAAAGCTGGAAAACTTAAAGGATTTAGAAGATGGTTACGAGAGCATAGTCAGAGCCTTTCCCCCGCCCGAGTTTGTAACCGTGGTTGTTCACGGTCAAATGAAGCCTGAGGATAAAGACTACTCCATGAACCTATTTGTTCAGGGCAAAGCCCATATAATGGTAGCAACCACTGTTATTGAGGTGGGAGTTAATGTGCCCAATGCCACGGTTATGGTAATTGAAAGTGCCGAGCGCTTTGGGCTCTCTCAACTACACCAGCTGCGCGGAAGGGTTGGCCGTGGTGCCGATGAAAGCTACTGCATACTTGTTTCCCAGGTAAAGTTGACCAAGGAGTCGCGCAAGCGACTTGATACCATGGTTACCACCAACGATGGATTTAAGATTGCCGAAGTTGACCTTCAACTTCGTGGACCTGGCGATATTGCAGGCACCATGCAAAGCGGCATGCCCTTTGACCTGAAAATGGCCAACCTTGCTACCGACGGTCAACTCATTCAACACGCCCGACAAGTAGCCAGCGAGATTCTTGACCACGACCCCTTACTGGAGAGCCCGCGCAACTCCATCATGAAGGAACAGCTCAGCAGGCTAGAGTTTCATCGGAACGATTACAGCGGAATATCATGAAGCCTTACACGTTAATTTTTCTTTTAACCCCATTAATTGCTCTTAAAGCCAATGCACAGCAAACGAATGCTTGCAAAATAACCAACACAGTCTTTGCTGCTGGCGAGAGGATTTGCTACGAGGTAAGCTACACCTGGTTCTTTATTTGGACCGATGTTGGTGAGGCGTGCTTTACTGTGGACTCCGATAATCGCTTTGGTAAAACATTGCTACACCTAAAAGCAACAGGTATAAGTTACCCGTTCTACGATTGGTTCTTTAAGGTTCGCGACCTTTACGAATCGTGGGTGGACCCTGTGAGTTTAGCGCCACATTACTACAACCGTAACATTTACGAGGGTGGTTTTACCAAGGAAAACGAGTACTGGTTCAACCAGTTTGGCGATAGTATAAAAATACGTGTGAAACGCAAGGGTGGCGCCAATAGGTTTGTATCGGTTAAATCGCCTGGCTGCCTTTTCGATGTGGTTACAGCCATATACTATTCACGGTGCTTAAATTTTTCAGGCATTAAGCCGGGAACCGTTTTCCCTATTAACGTTCTGATGGACGAAGAGATATTTAACGTTAAGTACACATTCCTGGGCAAGGAGGTTAGGAAAATATCGGGAATAGGCAAAGTCCCTTGCCTGAAATTTCAGGTCGATTTGGTAGCTGGCGACATCTTTTCATCAAACCAAAAATTGCTGGTTTGGGTTACCGACGATGCTAATAAGCTACCAGTTTACATTGAGTCGCCCATTCGCGTTGGGAGCATTCAGGCAAGATTAAAATCACACCGAGGGCTTAGGCATAAACTGGCTAGTAAGTATTAGCTGAAACCTGCAATAAAGCATCGTTTTAATTGATATTTTATCTCACTACTGCACAAGTAAAATTAAATCCTACCGCGATAGCCCCCTAGGGGTATGATATTTGTAACACAATGACTACTCCCACATGTATTGCAATGCACGCAATGCAAAGCCCAAAGAGCAAGGAGGAAACTTTGCATCACAACCGAAATGCATTGCAAATTGCAATTACCGGAAAAGCAATCAAAAATGGGCTAAGGGAATAAAGGTATAAAGAGATGCTTCGGCGAACTCAGCATGATAACCGTTTCATGAACAGAGCAACAACCTGTATTACAGACAGAATTACACAGTGCAACACTATGTCACACAGTTTGTATGAGGTAGCATTCACGAACAACGAACAACAAGCAACGATTCACGAACAACGAGCAACGTTCCCAGCCCCGTACGAGCTAAACATTTGTAAATCAATGGCCACTCCCACATGAAAAGCGGTACACGCCATACATACTCCTAAGTGCAAGGAGCAAACATTGCATCGCAATGGGAAAGCATTACAAAGAGTGATCACCCTAAAAACCAACAAAAGGGCTTTAAAGGAATGAAGGTACAAAAAAGAGATGCTTCGGTTAACTCAGCATGACAAATTTTTGAGTAATATTTTCTTACCCCACCAACACCCCACAACAAATTAGAAGCTAAAAAAGCTAAACGGTATAATTTTTGTGTAAATTTGCAGAAATACTAATGAAAAACTCAATGAAAGCAAAAAATCTCCTCATTTCAGCATTAGGATTATCAACCCTTTTTGGATGTATTGAAGGCGATAACTATGTAAGGTTTAACGACTATGTAACCATGGAGGCCGGTTTACTGCCCGATACAATGATATTAAACGAACCATACAACCTTCAAATAAGGGCATCGGCACCAAATGGCTGTTGGTATAATGTTAAGGTTTACCTGAACGTCAAATCCGATTCTGCATACTATTTCAGCGCTGTAGGAACATACGAAAACCATGGAGAGACATGTTCACAACAACTGGTTACACACGATACGACAATAACCATAACCCCCAAAGTAGAAAAAACCCACCTAATGTACTTTTACAACCCTACTGGCAACCCTCAAATTCGGATTGATACAATTTACATAAAAGCCGAGTAGCCGGTTAGGGTAAAACCCGTGATGGTTGTAGTATTAGTAAAAGGAACTACAGCCATGAAGCCTAAATTGGAACGATACTCTGAACTCGAAAGCAATCAGCTGAACAGAGCGGTATCGTTGCTAATAATTGTAGTAATTACAGCAATTCTAGGACTAGTTTGTATTGAAAAATTCCTGCTTAGGTAAGGGGTGTTAGTATGTTCGTGTCATTCGTTCGGGTACAACAATAATAAAATCAGCAATGCCCATGTTCTCCTTAGCTAAAACGGTTATTTCGTCCTGAGTAACCGTCGCAATGGTAACAATTTTCAGGTTTGGAATTTTACGCTTTACATACCAGTATATCCCTTCGTAATTATTAGAGTGGAAGGAACCATGGAAATGGATAAATACGTGATTATCCATTAAATTTCTTGTAATGTTATATGCCATTGTGGCATCCTTAATGGCCTGAGCCATTGGAAAAAACTCAGGGTTCGATTTACCTTTACCCGGCATGCCCATCATGCTGAGCATAACTTTATAACACCCAAGATTAGCATCGTATTCAACCGGTAAAGGCGCTATGTAAGATTTTGCCTGAGAGGTAAGTGATAGTAGCGTATCAAAACCACCTGCCGAAACCATAGCGGCATAGCGGCGCGGAATATTTGTGGCAATAAACTTTAAACCTTTGCTTTTGGCAAATTCAACCAGTGGCTTATAGTCGGTTTTATAGTTGGGCCACAACTTTACCTCGGCCTCAAAACGTTGTTGGCTAATATAGCCGCCCAAGTACTCATCGAGAATAAGCTGATTATCGGCCTCAAACATTTCGGCACCAAGCAATATGCTACCTTGGGTAGCATCAAACAAATCGATAGTAAACTCTAACTCTAGCCAATGTGCAATTGGGTTATCGTGAAGTTCACCAAAAAGAACCAAATCGGATATTTTTGCAGCATTTACAACACTCTGGTAAACAACCCTTTCACCTTTTGCATTATAAATCACATAGGCCTGTTTGTCCTGTCCGAAAACGTTTTCGGAAATTAAACAAACGATTAAACAAAACAATGCTTGTTTCATAGAATTTAGTTTATATTTGTCGCTGGCACTAAATTAACCTTTTTCTGAGCAAAAAGTTCATTATGTTTAACTTTATCTGATTTAGCATGGAAATTACAAGAACGTTTGACATTCTTGAAGCTGGCAAAGACTATTACGAAAACAGAACTGTATTGGCGGTTAAAAAAAATGGTGTATGGGACGAGTACAACATCGACCGCTATTCACAAATGGCTCATAACCTTAGCTATGGTTTGCTTGCCATGGGGCTTAGACCTGGCGATAAGGTCGCTAACATCAGCAGCAATCGGCCTGAATGGAATATTGTTGACATGGGTATTACCCAAGCCGGAATGGTTCATGTGCCCATTTACCCAACAATCAGCACCGATGAATACAAATACATTCTAAAGCATGCAGAGGTAAAAGCTATTTTTGTAGGCGATAAGGCCTTGTACCAAAAGCTTCAACCCCTTACTGCTGACCTCGAGAATTTTATTGGGATATTCTCAACGGTAGAAAATGGCGATATCCGCAGTTGGAACGAAGTGCTGGAACGCGGCAAACAGACTGCTCATGTATGGGTTGATGAGCTTTTCAAGATAAAAGCATCGGTTCAACCTGATGATATTGCTACAATTATTTACACCTCGGGCACAACGGGAGTTTCAAAAGGCGTAATGCTCTCACACTCCAACTTCCTGAGTAATGTTGAGGCCTGTAAAGGGCTATTCCCTCTTGAAACAGGCGATATTGCGGTAAGTTTTCTTCCGCTAAGCCACGTTTTCGAGCGCATGGTTAACTACTACTACCAAAGCATTGGTGTAAGCATTTACTATGCCGATAACCTTGCCACCATTGGCGATGTAATTAAAGAGGTTAAACCACACATTTTCATGACCGTTCCCCGAATGCTCGAAAAAACTTTTGATAAAATAATTGCTGTTGGCAAGGATTTGACCGGAATAAAGAAACAGATTTTCTTTTGGGCGGTTAACCTTGGCTACAAGTATAATGAGGTACACAATAGCTGGTACTACAGCATTAGGCTTAACCTTGCCCGCAAGCTAATATTCTCAAAGTGGCAAAAGGCGCTTGGTGGTAGGCTTAAGTTAATCATTAGTGGAGGAGCAGCTCTTCAACCCCGCCTCATGAGGGTATTTTGGGCAGCAGGCATTCCTGTTTTTGAGGGATATGGACTAACTGAAACCTCGCCTGTAATTGCAGTTAACCACCCTGCCTCACCCGGTAACATTAGGATAGGTTCAGTAGGCCCAGTAGTTCCTAATATTGAAGTAAAAATTGCTGAGGATGGTGAGATACTCATGCGCGGGCCAAGCCTTATGAAAGGCTACTACAAAGCCCCCGATTTAACCCAAATGGCTATAGACGAAGATGGCTGGTTCCACACCGGCGATATAGGCCATTTGGACAATGGTAAGTTCCTGACAATAACCGATAGGAAAAAGGAAATCTTTAAGTTATCGAATGGCAAGTATGTTGCTCCCCAGCTCATTGAGAATAAGCTGAAAGAATCGTTCTTCATTGAGCAATGTATGATAGTTGGGGAAAATGAAAAGTTTGTAAGTGCCCTAATTTCGCCAAACTTTAGTTTCCTGCACGACTGGTGCAGCCGCCATAAAATACATTTTGAGAACAATGAGGAACTAATTACCATTCCTGAGGTTATTGCCAGGTACCAAAAGGAGATCAATGCTGTTAACAAACAACTCAGCGATTACGAACAAATTAAGCGTTACCGCTTAGTGGCAGAGCAGTGGTCGCCCCAAACCGGCGAACTCTCCCCAACCCTTAAACTAAAACGAAAGGTTCTGTACGAACGTTACGAAAAAATACTTGAGGAAATTTATGGCCATGCCAAGCAAACTGAGGTTAGGGGAGTAAGTAACGGGCATTAATAAACCAATATATAAAGGCAGGGGCGTCGAAAAAACAAACGACGCCTTTTTTTGTTAATTTTTGAAACAATTTAAACCCGCTCAACAACAACCCCTCTTTTCCTGGTAATAAGCAATAACAGAAAAACAATTGCCCCATTCACAATTAAAAGCTCAAACCCAAATGTATAGCCATTAAACAGAATAGCTGAGTACTTATTGAGGAAGTAACAGGCAAGGGGCGAAAAAATAGCAATAAAGGGCACAAGCTTATCGTTCACCTGAAAACGAGTAAATAAACCAAATGCATACAGCCCAAGTAAAGGGCCATAGGTATATCCAGCTATAGTAAAAATGGCATCAATCACTGAGCGGTTGTTGAATGCATTAAAAACAATAATAACAAGTATCATTAGTATTGATATAAAAACGTGCACCCACTGCCTTACCCTTTGTAACCTATCCTCGTCCATACCTTTGGTATTTAGGACATCAATGGTAAACGATGTGGTTAAAGCGGTTAAAGCCGAGTCGGCACTGGAGTATGCTGCAGCAATTAACCCCAAAAAGAACAAGACCCCAACTATTTGAGGTAGGTATCCTTGAGTAGCCAACGTGGGAAATAAATCATCGGACTGGGCAGGCAGTGGAATTCCTTTCTGTAAGGCAAATGCATGTAAAAGCACGCCTAGTGAAAGGAATAATAAGTTTACAGGCAAAAAGGCAAACCCGTACCAGTACATGTTCTTGCGGGCGTCCTTGTAGCTACGACAACTCAAATTTTTCTGCATCATGTCCTGGTCAAGGCCTGTCATAACAATGGTAATGAATGCACCCCCAAGAAACTGCTTCCAGAAATAGAAACGCTCATTGGGATCGTCGAAAAACCAAACTCGGGAGAGGGGACTGTTGCTTACCACTTTAACAATGCCTGAAATGCCAAGATTTAAATCGCTTGAAATATAGTAAACACATAGCGCAACGGCTGTTAGCATTGCAATGGCTTGAAACGAATCCGCCCAAAGCACGGTTCGTACACCACCCTTTCGGGTGTAAAGCCAAATCAGGATTACAGTGATGGAAACTGTAACCCAAAAAGGAATCCCCAATGCGTTGAAAATGGTTAACTGCAATACGTTCGAAACAATGAAAAGCCTAAAGGCAGAACCAATAATCCTTGAAACCAAAAACAGGAAAGCGCCCGTTTTATAGGAATAAAAACCAAAGCGCGACTCCAAGTAGGTATAAATTGATTTGAGGTTTAACCGGTAGTATAAGGGTAACAGTACGTTTGCCACAACAAAATACCCCAGCAGGTAGCCAAACACCATTTGCATGTATGAAAATTGGCTGGTTAAAACCCATCCCGGAACCGAAATGAAGGTAACACCCGATATAGAGGTTCCTATCATGGCAATGGACACCAAATACCAAGGCGATTTACGGTTACCAATGAAAAAAGTATCGTTGTTGGAATTGCGCGATGTAAAATAGGAAATTATAAAAAGCGCTGAAAAATACCCGATTATTATAGTAATTATAAGACTTGTTGACATATCCATTCTCTGCTTGAGCCAACAAGTGTATGAAAAAATCCACACATTACAAAAGCAACACAAGGTTGCAAACATATTTCAGCGAAAATCGTTTAAGGAATCATCGCAATACTTTGCGCTTATTAATTAGATTTGCAGAACTAACGATAATAACATGCAAACCCATACATACCCATCGAAACTGCTGGAGAAAGCTGTTGAGGAATTGGCTAAGCTCCCCGGGATAGGGAATAGAACTGCGCTAAGGTTAGCCCTTCATTTACTTAGGCAACCCCAGACCGATGTTAATCAGTTTCTTACAGCCATTAGCGAAATGAAAACAAACATTCATTTCTGTTCCATTTGTCACAATATTTCCGATACCAACATCTGTTCAATATGTTCATCGCCATCGCGCGATAAAACAACCATTTGCGTGGTTGAAACCTTAAAAGATGTAATGAGCATTGAAAACACCATGCAGTACAAAGGGGTTTATCACGTGCTGGGTGGAGTAATAAACCCTATGGAAGGAATTGGCCCTAACGATTTAACCATTAACAGTTTGGTTGAAAGGCTATCGACCAGCGAGGTAAATGAGGTGATCTTGGCTTTAAGCGCCACAACTGAAGGCGATACCACTAACTTCTTCATCTACAAAAAGATTAAAAATTTCCCGGTAATGGTTACCACCCTTGCCCGAGGTGTTGCTTTTGGCAATGAGCTGGAGTACACCGACGAGGTCACACTGGGCCGTGCCCTGCTTAACCGGGTAAGGTTTAACAATTCGTTCTCCGTAGAATAATATTTGAACTTTAACAAAAAGATTGTAATTTTAAAACATCATTATATTGGAATAGACATGTTCAAGTATTGCTTAACCCTCATAATTGCTGCAACAATTTCTCTTTACGCTGTTGCCCAATCGAATGTTAGCGATTTTATTGCCAACGGCAATAAAAAAATAAAGGAAAAGGATTTCAAAGGCGCCCTTACCGAATTTCAGAATGCGCTAAACGTATCGCCTAACGATTCCCTCGCATTAAATGGCATTATCAGGGCAACTACCTTGCTCGAGGATTACAAGGAGGCTCAACGTTGGGTTGCCACAGCACTTGAAGCATACCCCAACAATCCCGACTTCCTGTTTCGCAGGGGTATCATTAAAAACCTAAACGGTTATCACGCTAAAGCCATCCAGGATTTTGAAAGCGCCCTCAGCCAAAACCCCAATTCTTCGCTCAAGGTTCAAATCTTACTAAATAAGGCTTCGGCTCATTTTAAGCTCGAACAGTTTGCTGAATCGCTAGCCGACTACAACAAGGTTTTAGAGATGGAACCCCGAAATTTTAAAGCATATAGCTTTAGAGGGCTTGTTAACTTTAGGCTTGGCTACTATGTTGATGCTGTAACCGATTACACAACAGCCATCGACCTTGACCCAACCTCGCCCTTACCCTATTACAACAGGGGAATGAGTTTAATCAAGTTAAACGAGATCCAAAAGGCCTGTGCCGATTTTCGTAAGGCTTGCCAAATGGGCTATATGAATTCATGCAAGATGGTAGTAGCAGAATGCGGTACCCGATAGAAAAGTTAATAAATTTATTACTTAACAAAAGTTAGTCCCTATTGGGGACTTTTTTATTTAATTTTTTGAAATATTTAATTACATTTTTAACTTAGCGGCAATATTAGATTATAGTTATTTTGCAAACAAAGTAATTTAATAACACATTATAAGAAAACTCCCATGATTAATGACCTAGATCAAGTCCTATCGGCAAGTGCTAAAAGGATGAAACGTTCAGTGATAAGGGAATTGCTTAAAATGACCCAGCGTCCCGAACTCATATCGTTTGCAGGTGGCCTACCATCGCCTGAGAGTTTCCCGGTTGAACAGCTCAAGCAGATTGTACTAGAGGTGTTAGACACCGACAGCGCTCGCGCCCTTCAGTATAGCGAGACCGAAGGCGATAAAAGGCTCCGTGAAATTCTAGTTGAAAGGTACAGAAAGGAAGGGTTGAACATCAATATTAACAACCTGATAATCTCCACTGCATCGCAACAGGCTCTAGACCTTATTCCAAAAATACTTGTCAACCCTGGCGACAAGGTTATATGTGGCTTACCTAGCTACCTGGGGGGTATATCGGCTTTTGCCACATACGGCGCAGAGCTTATAGGTATTGAGCTAGATGACCAAGGGATGCGCTCGGATTTACTTGAAAAAAAGATGCTGGAATTGCAAGGGAAAGGCCAAAAGCCTAAATACATCTATGTAATCCCTGACTTTCAGAACCCAACCGGCATTTGCATGCCTGAAAAGCGAAGGCTTGAGATAATTGAGATTGCGCGCAAGTACAACGTGCTAATTGTTGAAGACAGCCCATACCGTGAGGTGCGGTTTAGCGGCATACCACAACGTACTATGTACGAGCTCGATGAAACCGGACAGGTTATCTTGCTAGGTACAATGTCAAAAATTTTTGTTCCCGGGTTCCGCTTAGGTTGGATTATAGCCCATGAGGAAATAATTGATAAGTTGGTTGCAGCCAAACAGAACACCGACCTGTGCACCTCGTCGTTCGTGCAAAAAATTGCAGCCAGATACTTTGACAAGGGATACTTTGAACCCAACCTGGCTAAAACCAATGCCTTGTACAAGGAAAAGCGTGATGCCATGGTGGAAGCCTTCCATAAGTTTATGCCTAATGGTGTTAAATGGACAGAACCCGAAGGCGGGCTGTTCCTTTTTGTAACCCTACCAGAACATATTGATGCTGAGGATCTTTTTAAAATAGCCATTGAAGAAAACGTGGCCTTTGTGCCAGGAACTGTTTTCTATTGCAACGGGCAAGGTAAAAACACACTTCGCATCAACTTTTCGTTCATGTCCAAGGAAATGAATATTGAAGGGAGCCAGAGGCTTGCCAATGCAATAAAGCGAATGATTAAAGAGTAATACCGGATATTGCTGCCATAAAAACCACTGGGATTAACTTGCAATGGGGTTACTCAGTGGTTATTTTTTAGTGCTAACAAACCAACTCCTTCTAGTCCTTTCTTACAATCCAAATCGATTAGAACAGCACTAATGCAACATTTTTGTATATTTCCACAAAATTTGACTGTTTTTGTTGATGCATGGAACTTTCGGTCATCATTGTAAACTATAATGTTCGATACTTTTTAGAGCAATGCTTGGCAAGCGTTTTTGAAGCACTAAAAGGGATTGAGGGCGAGGTTTGGGTTGTGGATAACGCATCGACTGATGGTTCGGTTGAAATGGTTAAACTAAAGTTTCCCGGCGTAAAATTAATTGCTAACGATAAAAATCTTGGCTTTTCCAAAGCCAACAACCAAGCCATAAAACTTGCTCAGGGAAAGTACATCCTTTTATTGAATCCCGATACGGTTGTGCAGGAAAATACCTTTAGGCAAAGCATCAGCTTTATGGAAATGCACCCCGATGCCGGCGGATTAACCGTAAAGATGATTGATGGAAAGGGCCATTACCTGCCCGAATCGAAACGGGGGTTTCCGTCGCCTTGGGCGTCGTTCTGTAAGGTTTTTGGTTTGACATCGCTTTTCCCCTCCTCCAGGTTCTTTGCACGTTACTACTTAGGCCACTTGGATAAAAACGCCACCCAAACCATTGAAATACTACCCGGGGCATACATGTTCCTGAGGACAAAAGCCCTACAAAAAGCTGGTTTGCTCGACGAGCAATTCTTTATGTATGGCGAAGATATCGATCTTTCGTATCGAATCCTTCAATGCGGCTACAAGAATTATTACTACCCAAATTGCCAGATTATTCACTATAAAGGCGAAAGCACAAAAAAGGGGAGTTTGAACTATGTTTTAGTTTTTTATAAGGCCATGATTCTGTTTGCCCAAAAGCACTTTAGCAAACAGAAGCAAAAGCACTTTGTGGCATTGATAAAATTTGCAGTTTTTATCAGGGCAGCCGCATCAATTCTGAAAAGGGTATTTATCAGGATTTGGTTACCTCTGGCCGACTTAGCCTTAATGCTAGTTGGCGCACACCTAGTAATCCCTTGGTGGGAGCAACTAAGGCATGGAGCCCTACTTATTTACCCCCGCGATATTTTAACTTGGCTGATTGGTTTTTACATTTCAACATGGATATTCTCACTATGGTTCCATGGTGCATACGACAAACCCCAAAGCCTCAGTTCAGGCACCAAGGGAATACTTTACGGCACCGTTGTTATTCTTGTTGTTTATTCCATTTTACCATTCAACTTTCGGTTTTCCCGCGCAATCATCATTCTACTTGCGGTTTGGGCAACTATTTCTATACTCCTGAATCGACTTGTATCGGCAGGCTTTATTGAGGGCTTGCTCAAGCCCAATTCCCGGGAAAAAAGCGTTTGCTTCATAGGCACTGCGGGTGAATTTGAACACTCCAAAAAGCTTTTGCTGCATGCAGGCATCTCTAAGAAAAATATTATCCACCTACATCCCGAAGAGGTTCTTGACGAACAGCAAAATGTAAGGGAAACAGTAATTGCCGATACCCTAAAGGTTAAAAACATCACCGAGATCATTTTTGGCACCAAGGGTATCCCCATGACTAAAATTATCCCTACCATGATGCAATTATCGCAGTTTGATGTTGATTTTAAAATTGCGCTCTATGGTGGCGAATCGATTGTTGGCAGCAATTCGATTGATACACAGGGCGAACTATACTCACTCGAGTTTATGACTTTAGCCAAGCCAGTTGTACGACGTCAAAAAAGAATTTTCGACTTACTGACGTCAACTTTAGTCATCATACTATTTCCAATTCTATGGATAGCGCTTAAGGAACCATTCATGGTGTTAGCAAATGCGTTTAAAGTTCTGTTTGGGAAGAAAACGTGGATAGGCTATAGCTCGCAGAACACATCAAAGCAATTCCCAACACTAAAACCATCGGTTTTCAGCTATGGAAAAGAAGGTAAAGAGATTACCCCATCGGCAAGTCTCGAAACTTACTACGTTCGCAATTTTAGCATAGCATCGGAAACGGCCGAACTAATCCGAAACATTTTCAAAAAGTGGCGTTAAATCCAGTTCAGGTTTAAACGTTCACTTTTCCTCTAACTTCCTCCAACTCCAAAACATTCTGTCTATGCCGCCTCACCCCGCCAAATTCTGCCTGATTCCTCCTCACTCCTCAAAATTCATGGCATTTCGGTTAATATTTGAGTTAACCCTATTCAACCGAGATTAGTCAATAGAATCTCAAAAAGCATAAAAACACTATGTTTCTATTGACTTATCGGAGGTAACCATGACTTATCAAAATCGTTCATTCTGAAATTTCGGAACGATTAGATTTTGCTGGTCGATTAGTCAATTGTTTTTTTCAATTGACGGATTTGGGTTCAACCTTTTGCCCTTTTCGGTGTTAATAGTTTTGAAAAAGAAAACTAATACACCATGGCAGAAGTTAAGATACTACTCCCAGCAATGGGCGAAGGCGTTACCGAAGCAAAAATTACGAAATGGCTTGTTAAACCTGGCGACCAGGTTGAAGAAGACCAACCCCTTGTAGAAATAGCAACCGACAAGGTTGATTCCGAAGTTCCGTCGACCAGCAAAGGAAAGGTGAAACAATTACTTTTTAACGAAGGCAACTCGCCACAGATTGGGCAAGCTATCTGCCTACTTGAAGTGGAAGGGCTTAGCACAGAAGAGAGCCAATCTCCAGCCACGCCATCAGAACTGAAATCGACATCGAAAGAAAAACCTAAAACTACGCCTATAGAAATAATTGAAAAGTCAGAAGTTAAGCAGGAAAGTAAAACGTTGCGGTACCTTTCACCACTAGTGCGGAGCATGGCCAAACAGGAAAATATTACGATTGAGGAGCTGGAAAAGATAGAAGGCACAGGACTAGATGGCCGGATAACCAAAGATGATCTGCTAAAGTACATAGAAAATCGGAGTAAACGTATTTCACAAATTGAAGCCGAGGCCAAGGAGCGAATCCAAACCGAAACGCCAATCCTAACCTCAACCCCAAGCGATACGGCAAGTAATGTGCTAGCCCATGAAATTGTGCCTATGGATCGGATGCGTAAGCTAATTGCCGAACATATGGTTCGATCCAAACAAACCTCGGCACATGTGGCTTCGTTTATTGAAGTTGATGTTACAAACCTGGTTAACTGGCGCGAGGCCAACAAGGACAAATTTGCTAAGGCCTATGGAGAAAAACTCACCCTAACCCATCTGTTTGCCCAGGCAACCGTTGCCGAGGTTAAACGTTACCCTTTGCTTAACTCATCAGTTGAGGGAGATAACATTATTCTTAAGCGCGATGTAAACCTTGGCATTGCTACCGCTCTGCCCAATGGCAATCTGATTGTTCCGGTGGTTAAGCGAGCAGAAACTCTTAACCTAATTGGTATTGCAAAAGGCATAAACAATCTCGCCCAGCGGGCACGCGACAACAAACTCAAACCCGATGAAATTGTTGGAGGTACTTTTACCATAACCAACCTTGGCTCGTTCGATACCCTAACCGGAACGCCAATCATTAACCAGCCGCAAGTTGCCATACTGGCTATTGGTGCAGTTAAAAAACGGCCTGTTGTTATTGAAACCCCTGCCGGCGACATGATAGCCATTCGGCAAATTTGTATCCTTTCACTATCATACGATCATCGTGTGATTGATGGAGCCCTTGCAGGGCAATTCCTTAAATCGTTACGCGATAAATTGGAAAGTTTTTCATTGGCGGACATCTAATAATTTAAACAATATTTTTCCTGAAATAATTAGGGGATGGGTTTCAATTAAACACATCCTCTTTATTTTGATAGGCATAGCCATTTTCACCAATTCTAAATAACATTTTATCAAAATTTATGGTAACTAGTAGTGTTCAGGAAACAAAAAACATTAATAAACGTAACAAAATAAAGGGATTATCGTTTGTGCCAGTGTAAAAAATGCCGTAACATTGTGCTATATTTAACTTTTTGGTTATATATTTGAAGTATAAAGTTTTACATTTGCTTGTATAAAGTAGAAAGAACATTTTAGTTTACAAGTATTCGACAAATGAGGCAGGGTATTGCTTTAATGGTTTTGCTACTTATTTCGTTTAGTAGTTCGAGCGCTCAACGGAGCACTTACTACCGTCGGATATTTGTTGACGCGGAATACTACATGCTGTATGAGGAGTACCGCAATGCCCTACCCTTATATCATGAACTTTACAAGGCCTACCCCAATAACTACAACCTGGCATACCGTATTGGTCTGTGTTACCTCAACATTCCAAATGAAAAAGCTAAATCGCTGCCCTACCTCGAAAAAGCAATAACTTCAATTACAGAAAATTACAAAGAGGGCTACTTTACTGAAACAAAAGCGCCAATAGAGGCATACCTTCACTACGGCAGAGCGTTAAGAATACTTAGGCAGTTCGACAAGGCGCAAAAAGCATTTGAAACATATAAAAACTTATTGAAACCAAACGCAGTAACTGAGTTAAGAATTGTCCGCAAGGAACTGGAAGCCCTTGATAACGCCCGATACTTTACGTCAAATCCACTAAACCATAAAATAACCCCTGTAGGGAGGAATATCACCACCCGCTTTCCAGAGGTAAATCCAGTATCGAACAATAGTGGTAACACCCTAATTTACACATCGGTTCAAAGGTTTTACAATGCCATTCTTATCAGCAATAGGGGGAATGAGTTCTGGAATAACCCACTTAACCTCAATCCTCAGCTCTACGCCGATGGCGATATTAGAACCGTGGGTATTACATCGAACGGGAATATTCTTGTGCTTTCGCGCAACGATAACGACATATACAATCTGTACTACAGTACATACAATAAGGAAACCAACTCATGGGCCCCAATCACAAAATTCCCCAAGGAAATCAACACCTCAAAAAGCTGGCAGACCTTTGGGTCGCTTTCTCGAAATGGCGACACGCTTTACTTCAGCAGTAACCGTGAAGGAGGTTTTGGTGGTTTTGACATCTGGATGTCAGTCAAAACATCGAATGGTTGGTCATCGCCCATAAATCTTGGTAAAAATATTAACACCCCATTCGATGAGATTGCACCATTCCTAACCGAGGATGGTAAACGTCTATTTTTCAGTTCCAATGGGCATAAAACAATGGGTGGTTTTGACATCTTCTACTCCGATTATGAAAATAAAACATGGGGAATCCCTATCAATGTTGGTTATCCTTTAAATACCACCGACGATGAAACTTTCTTTTTCCCCATTAAGAACGGGGAGGAAGGATACTACTCTAAGAATTCGGAAAGTAAGGGAGATGAAGACATTTACCATGTTGTTCTGGACATTAAATCGCCCCGCTAGCCAATGAAAACTATCAGCCATAAAGTATTCTTTCTGCTAATAGCTTGGCTACCGTTTTTAACTTTAGGCCAAACTAAAACCGAAATTGATGAAACCTATCGGGATGCAAACTCATACTTCTACTTTGAGGATTACGAGGAGGCACTTGCGCTATACCAAAAAATATATAAGTTCCAGCCCAACAACCACAACCTCAACTATAGAATAGGCATTTGTTACCTCAACATTCCTGGCAGTAAACATAAATCTATACAGTTCCTTGAAAAGGCTGTTCAAAATACTACTTCAAGGTACAACGAGGAGTCCATCACTGAGCAACGCGCCCCTATCGATGCTATTTTTTACTTGGGCAATGCCTATCTAACAGCCAATAGACTTGACGAGGCTCTAAGAGCATACGAGAAATTTTACAACCTAACAAAGGGCAAAGGCAACTGGGATTTCGATTACTTTAACCACCAGGTTAATGTTGCCAAAAACTCTATCAAAATTCAACGCAATCCGGTGGATTTTATCATGGCAAACCTAGGTGAAAAAATCAACGACAGATTTCCAAATTTTAATGCGGTGGTATCGGGCAATGGGAAAGTACTTGCATATACCACTAAACTGAAATTTTATAATGCCATCAACATATCCCGCAAAAACGATAAGAATCAATGGGAAAAACCAGTTAATATCACGTTAGACTTACAAACCGACATAAGTTGCTCAACTTTATGCCTCTCATTCGACGGGAATGAGCTATACTTGTACCGAGACGATAACCATGACGGGAACATCTATGTTACCCGGTATAATGGGAAGAAATGGTCGCCAATTAAAAAGTTAAATTCCAATATCAATACCGAAGCATATGAAACCCATGCCTCGTTAAGCCCCGATGGCAAACAGCTTTTCTTTACCAGCAATAGGAAAGGGGGTTTTGGTGGACTTGACATATGGGTTAGTACCAGAACCTCAGGCGACGACTGGGGGCCTGCTCGCAACCTAGGCGCAACAATTAACACTCCTTTTAATGAAAACACTCCGTTTATCAGCACCGATGGGACTACACTGTACTTTAGCTCCGAGGGGCATGATAATATGGGCGGATACGACATTTTTGTTTCGCAACTCTCAGATAAAGGCAATTGGACAACCCCCATTAATCTGGGATTCCCCCTTAATACTACCGACGATGACCTATTCTACCACCCCATTGAAGATGGCGCAACAGCCCTTATAGCTCGCTTTGATGATAATTCATTTGGCGAAACCGATATTTTTGAAATAGAACTTTTTATACCACGATTCAGAAAAAGCATTGTGTCAAAAACAGTTGCTCAAGAACGCACCACCGATAAAACTTTTTTACGGCTAATAGTTGACACCATTTCAACTAAGGGCATGGCATCCATTTTCACCGATGAAGCCATTACAAAAATTGACATTAGCGGAAACAACACCATGAAGCTATACCTTAACGGAAAAGCATACGGAATAATCCCCTCAAAATTAGTGGAGTTGGCAGAAGCAAAAAGGGGTTCAGAAACCGAGAACACAATTAAGGCGAGCACCGAAGAAACAAACCAGTCACCTAGTTTCAAGCCAAGTAGTTTGGTTTCTGATGCTACCGTTAGTTATAATTTTGGTGATACTACTCCACGTTACCTTTGGCCAACTGACACCCCTTCCGTTAAACAAAAAACAATGGAACTAAACAAAGCAAACCTTACCGACGACAACTATTTTTCTGAGATATTGCTTTTGCTAACCCCTAGAGAGAAACATCAAGATATTCTTCCTGTTTTGAAAAAAAACTGGAAATTTAATACAGAGAATCTAAACGAAACCATTATACATTTTGCATCATCGTTTAAAACCGACAAACAGCAAAATACAATAATTTATAGTTTAACCCAGCTGTACGATGAAATCGGATATCTAAATAAAACCGAATCAGCTAAAAGGGAACAAAAATTTGCCAAAAAGGATCGTACTTTAATCATAAAGGCATATAACGAACTTATAAACAAAGCCTCAAAACAACTTGGCAATGACTTGGCATTAGTTATGCTTAAAAACAAAGAGATCCAAAACCTCACACAGTTTATTGAATTATACAGCAGGCAAAACGCTGAAGGATTCATGACAAAAAGAGAGGAACTTACACTTTTGCTGGCCCAATTGGCAATTGGTGAATATGTTGCTTTGCCCAATGATAAAAAAATATCGCTTTACAATAGCAGCACAGGAAAGGTTACCATTGAACCGTCGTATATTTGGTTATGGGTATTACTTACATTGATAGCAATGGGTGTGATTATATATCTTGGAATTGAATACTATAAAAAGAGAACAGGTTAAAACGTTGGACAGGGAATAGCCTTCCATCGCTTTTTAGGCTTTAATCTAAATTCGTATATCATAGATATTTCATGGGAACCACCAGAGGCTAACCCAAGCCGGGATATTGTAAAATCGTAGCTATATCCCATGCTTACCTGATCCCACTTGTAACCAACCATAAAAGCTAAGGCATCAACCCTTCGGCCAACGGAGTTTTTGGGTAATCCCCTCCACCAAACACCAAAACTAATGGGTTGTGAATAGAAGTATAGTCCTAAATCGAGCTGGCGGTAAATATCCTGAACACGATAATTAAAGGCAACGGTAAAGGACTCCTCAATTCTGCTGAGCAAAAAACCCTTTGTAATGTACCTATATCCACCATGCACGGTTATCTTATGTGGCAGCCTGGAATTATCGTCGTAGAAAGTGGCCACGGGTTTAAGCATATGATCCCAGGTAATCCCAAGCCACAAGTTATCGGAGTATGCCAGGAGCGAAGAGGAAACATCAATATCCCAAACAGCATCCTTACCCGGCAGTGTAACTGAGGTTGGTGGCATTGGGGTGGATGTAAGCTGATCGCTAAAAATCAGCTTGCTAAAATCGATGGAAATCTGCTGAAGAAAGAAAGCCAAGCCAGGTCGCAGGTGCCAATCGGGGAAGGGTTCAATATCGTATGAATAAAGCACACCCATCCTAGTATTTGCCAAGTTCCCGTCACCGGCCTGATCGCGCATAGCCATAACTCCAAACCCGCTTCGGAAAGCAGGTGAATTATGATCCCACAACAGGCTAAAAGTATTATAGGAACCCGGTACAAATGTCCACTGGTTACGATAGTTGGCAGCAACCCTATATCCTACTATGCCTCCGGTAAATGATGGGGATAAGTACAAAGGATTTGCATAAAACTGCGTAAACTGCACATCCTGGGATAAAACCAAAAATGCAGAAAAATTTAAAGTTAAAACTAAAACATATCGCTTAAATACATTCATAATAGGCAATTCATTATCGCAACAGAGTGACGTTTCCTTTCATATCAAATGGTTTGCCATTTGTAAATTTACCAATTGCCCTCCACATGTATACCCCTTGCTGCGCAAGTTTACCATTAACGTACCCATCCCATCCAATATTTACATCGGTTGAAATGAAAATTTGTTCACCCCAACGTGAGAAAATCATCAACTTATACTCAACCACACCGTAATGATACGGGTGGAATACTTCATTCTTATAATCAATGGCATCGTACAAACCGCCATTAGGTCCTGCAGGATTAGGTTTAAATGCGTTAGGGAATTTCAGGTACCCAACCCCTTCGACCCAAACGGCAGGGAACTTTGAAATAGAATCGACACAAACATCGTTACCATAATCCATGTAGGCCCATAGGGAAACTCGGAATTCGCCCAAGCGATCGTAGGTGTGAACTGGGTCGCGTTCAGTGGTTTGGTACCCATCGCCAAAATCCCACTGGCAACGAGTAAATTGGGTAGATAGATTGTACGCGTGAATAGTGGCATCGGGCAGCATCACGCGTTGGGGGTATATGGCAAATTCAGCCTTAGGGCTCTCATAAACACGGAAAATCTTATAGTAGAACCTTGGCCCTGCATCGTTGGTAATAGTTAACTTAACGGTGTAGTAACCTGGTTCAGTGTATGTATGGCGAGGGTTACGTTCAGTTGATGTAGTTCCATCGCCAAACTCCCAGTAGTAATTCTCGGCATAAAGCGATGCATCAACTAATTGCACCTCCATGGGAGCGCAAGCCGAATCGACACTACTCGTAAAGAAAGCTACTGGCTCTGTTGGTAGCAAGTAAACCAAAACGGTATCGGCATCCCAGCATCCATGCGGTGCATCAACCCGCATGGTAATGCGGTATCTGAAGTTTTGCTCCTTTGGCCCCCACCTAGTATAGGTCTTAGTGAGAGGATCTTTATTGGCACTAAAGGTATTATCGCCAAAGTCCCAATTGTAACTCCAACTACTTGCAGCAGGGCTACTTTGATTATAAATGTTAAATGTGGCATTGGGAAACACCTGCAAGGGTGGCTCAGCGGCAATATTGGCAATTGGTGTTGCATAAACGGTTATTTGCTGAGTATCGCGGTCGAAACATTCAAACTCCGATGATGCATATAATACTACATTGAAAACCGTATCGGTTTCACCAAAGTTAAGGAACGAGTGTTTAGGAGTTGGGAATGACGAGGTAATTCCATCGGCAAAATCCCACTTGTAGAACCTAGCGTTAATAGTGTTATTGGTGAAATTCACCTCAAATGGGCTACAAGCGGCATAACCTGGATTTGCCAAATACGAAGCAACTACCTCAGGAAAAACATAAATGGTTTGGAAAACGCTATCGTCACAACCATACTCGGTAACTGTGCGCAGTTTAATTTGGTAGGGTTGGGTTTGATTGCTTAGGTTATGGAAAATATGTCGCATATTAACCTGATTGGTAGTGGTGGAATCAGTTCCATCACCAAAATCGTACTCAAAGGTTAGGTTAGTACCCAACGAGTTGTTTTCAATTTCAACATCGAATGGCGGGCACGATATATACTCACCTTTTAGCTCCATGGCTGCGTAAGGCCTGGGATATGCCACCACCTGATGGAAAACACTATCGGTACAGCCATGTTCGCTAACCGCTACAAGTTTCACTGTAAATGTGCTATCGTCAAACTTATCGGTATTGTAATAGGTTAAGGTGGGGTTCTCCAGCAATGAGTTTACACCACTACCTAAATCCCAGTAATAACTATTGTTTGTGCTGTAAGCAACGGTTTGATTGGAAAAGTTAACCGTATGCGGATGACAGCCTGCAAAATTCCCATTAAATTCTGGATAAATATGGGGGAATACCCTAACCGGTAGCTTAAGGCTATCGATACATAACGTGTCGCCCGAGTAGTTGGTGCGAAGGGTTATGGTAGGTGAAAAAATTTCTGGTGGCGAATTTGTAGAATTGGTATACGTTACTGCCCCTGGCTGTTCGCCGTAAAAGTAAGGACTCCCATCGCCAAAATCCCAGCGGTACTTGTACAATGGCGATGTTGACGAATTGTTAAGGTTAATAGTCAAGGGTGTACAACCCTCAAATAAATTCCACTGGAAGTCGGCTTTTACCAGAGGATAAACAGTGATTACTGTATCCTTAAAGCTTTTACAGCCAAAATCGTTTGTTGAGGTCAGTTTAGCTGTAAATTGAATCGACTGATCCTTATAGAGATGGCTATAGGTGTGAGGGCTAGGAGTGCTGTCCCCAGATGTTGAGCCATCGCCAAACTCCCAGAGGTATGTAGCTAAGCCCGAAGAGTTATTGGTAAAGCTAACTGTTAACGGATTACAACCAACCAGCTTATCTACATCGAATTGCGAAACCACCCTTGGGTAAATGGTGAGGGTTCGGTAAGTGCTATCGATACAACCCGTTTCATCGTCGAGAGCCACCAGCTTAATGGTGTCGGTAAGAATGTCGTTAAGCGTGGGGTTGTCGAACAGGTACGGAAAGGGATTCTTATTGTTTGTTATGGTATCGCCATTGTAATGGGTATACCAATGGAAGATGTTTCCGTTTAGCGAAGTATTGTTTAAATCGATATAAAAAGGGGTACACTGCGATAGTTGAGCAAAAACGAACTGTGCCTCAACCTTAGGGTAAACCGTAATGTCGTGCGTTATGCTATCCATACATCCAAGCGGATTGATGGTTTTAAGCTTAATGGTGTAAACGCTATCAATACTTCCACGGTTAGTAAAGGTGTGGTTCACAGTAGGCGTGCTTGCGCTTTGCCCATTCCCTAAATCCCACAGGAAAACCAGGTTACCACCGGTAGATGTAGATGTGAGGGTTACATCCAGATCGGAGCAACCGGCAAAGGTTGATGCATTGAATTGGGCATCAACAATGGGGTAAACTTCAACATCGTGCGATTCAAATGACTGACAGCCCTCGTCGTTTTGGGTTTCGAGAGTAACAGTATACGTTACAACATTGTTAGGATCGGTATTGGTAAAGGTGCGAGTGAACGGATCACCATTATCAAAAGTTTCAGAGGCTGGTAAGCCCGGAGCACCACCATAAGTCCATATATAGGTTGATGCCCCAATGGCAGCAGGGTTAAAAGTTACATCGAATGGAGTACAGTTCTCAGCATACTCCAGAGTAAAATGCGATTCTACCCTATTGTAAACCTCAATGCTATGGAAAGCAGAATCCGTACACCCATACTCACTTACAATCCTTAGGCGGGTATTGTAAATGGCATTATCGTTAGGGTCATTATTTATAAAGATGTGCTGTGGGCTCTCTTGAACAGATGAGCCTCCATCGCCAAATGTCCAGTAGTAATTAGTGTTAACCAGAGGTGTTCCTACACCAGTGAAAACGCTGCTATTGTTGAAGGTAACTTCTAAAGGATTACAACCCCTGTCGACGGTGGGAGTAAATATTGACGATACCTCGGGGTAAACGGATATAGTACTCGACGTTGTTTTGCTGCACCCATGGCTATTCAGCACGGTTAAACGCGTAGTGCGATCTTGAACAACACCTGTTTGGTTTACAAATTGGTGGGTAATTGTATTAGGTTCTGCAGGGAACGTGATTTGGTCAACCGTGCCATCCCCATCCCAATCCCAACGGTACTCAACAATACCGGGGTGCTTAGTATAAACATACCTGACATCAAGCGGAGAGCAACCAAAGCTGGTGTCAATGGCGAACTGGGCATCGATAAATGGGTAAACAGTGATATTGGTTGACGCCTGAGCTGTGCAACCGTAATCGGTATAAACAGTTAGGGTTACCGGATAGGTTACATCGGCCCCAGTTAAATTAACAAAGGTATGCGTTGGAGACTCTTGAGTTGATGAACTCCCATCGCCAAAGTTCCAGTTATAGATAGTAGCATTGGCCTTGGAGGCATCGGTGAAGTTTACGGTAAGTTCATTACAACCAGCTGTAACACTTGGAGTAAACCCTGCAAAAACCGATGGGTAAATAACCACATCGTGCGACACGGTTTCGGTACAACCCCCTTCGTTGGTAACCGTTAGAGTAATAGTACGGGTGACAGGTGTTAATCCATCGTTAGTGTATTGGTGGGTATGGTCAAGATTAGTATTGCTATTTGTCCCATCTCCGTAATCCCAGTAATAGGAAACTATCCCTCCACGGGAGTTATCGTCGATGTTGACAGTTACGGGTGAACACTGAGCAGCAGGATCAACTGCAAAATCGGCGTAAATCTGGCTGAATACCCTGATTGTTGATGTATACACGTCCTGGCATCCAAATTGATTGCGGGCCGTAAGCGTAACATCATAATCCTTGAAGTTGTCTGTTTGATTGTTGTAAACGTGGGTTGGGCTAACCAGCGCCGAAGAAGCCCCATCGCCAAAATCCCAACTGTAGGTATTAACCACGTTGTCGGGGTTTGTTGAAGACGGAGTAGTTAGGTTAGTAAAATTCACACTACTCAAGTTACAGTATTCTGCTTCCGGGGTGGTAAAAGCAGCATTAACCTCGGGGTAAACCCTAACGGTACGTGAAACTGTTTGGTCGCATCGATCCCCGGTATTAAACACCTGCAGCTTAATCTCATAATCCTTATAGGTATTAGTTGTATTGGTAAGTATCAGCGTGGTGTCGCGTCCGGTTGTCTTGAATGTATCACCGTTAAGTGTCCAAACGTAACGGGCAGTATCCCCCACACTCAGATTGGCGATACTTACGGTAACAGGTGAACAGCCCGATGACACATCGACTGTAAAATCGGCATTAAAGAATGAGTAGATGGTAATGCTAGCGGTAGCCGTATCGCGGCACATAAAGGGCGAAGTGGCAATCATACGCATGCTGTAGGTGGTATCGTGCGGAACGCTATTGGTAAAGGTATGCTCAACCGTTCCTGTTGGAGCATTAGTTACCTCATTGAAACCATCGCCAAACTCCCATAGGTATGTATCGGCAGTATTGCTGGAGGAATTATTGGTAAAGCTTACCGTTTGGGGGCTGCAACCCTCATGCGTGTTGGGTGAGAAATCGGCGCTGATGCTTGGATACACGGTTATATACTTCTCATAAACCTCGGAGCAGTAATCGGCATTTTTGGCTAGGAGCACAACCTTGTACGTAACGGCGGAGTCGGTATTGTTCTGAAACGTATGTAAGAAAATAAAGGGGCTGGGTGGCTCGGGGTCGGGCGTTGCCGGGTCGGTATCGTACTTAAGGTACGCTGATCCATCGCCAAAGTCGTAGCTCCAGTATGCAACACCTGTCGATTTATCCTCAAAGTTCACAGTAAGAGGTGCACAACCCTCCACCTTATCGGTAATGAACGAAGCGTTAAGCGGAGTTGAAACAAGCACGTCGATAAACGCGCTGGCGGTCATATCGCATGCGCCGGAAACCTCAACCTTGTATTTGGTGTTTACATGTGGCGTTGCCCATGGCATCTGGCTGGTAGAATCGCTCAGCGATTCTCCTGGGCTCCACCTATATTCAGTACCACCGTAGGCATAGAGCTGAACCGGGGTTCCATAGCAGGTTTTGAGTACATCAGAGTTTGTGCCAGCAACCACAGCCTGAACATCCAGCTCATTGTAATCGGAAAAATATCCGTAGAAGCAACCCGAAGTACTTCCACCATTAACGATACCCAGGTGGAATATATCCATGGTATTCTCCATGAAATGGCTGCCTACAGGTATTGCTGTAGTTGTAAAAGGCCCATAACGTGCAACGCTCCAGTCGGAACCAGGAATTGAAACGAAACTGGCAGGAGGAAATAAATCGTCACGAACTGCCCCATCGAATAAAAAACCATTCTCTGCTCCCTTGCGTACCATCATAATTACATAAAAGTTTTCCGTTGAAGTACGCGAAAAAGCAACCTGGGTGCTACCGGTACAGATATCAATTGGGGGCAGTATTGCACCTCCCTGTTCGCAACCAAACCCTCCCACATGCCATACATAAACAGGCTTATCAGTAACTATACGGTAATAGGTTTGAGTAGTTGGTATTTGATAGTAAAGCTGCTCCTGTTTGTTTACTGTTGTGGAGGCGACAATACCCCCTGCAGTATTATAGACAGTAACATCTGTTCCGTCTTGGGTTCCCAGAATGTATATATGGTCATGGTTATTCAAAAAGGTTCGAATTACGGCATACTCTTTACCCGCAATGGGGGTAGGCACCATTTGGTCGCCAGCCACATCGTAACAACCGCCTGAAGTATGATAGAAAGAATCATCCTTAACGGTAATAGCAATGGGGCGTGTTGAAGTAACTCGTGTGCCGCTTAATCGGTATGCAGTTGACCTGTTTTTATTTAAAGGAAAAAGGGAAAATGTTTCACCTCTATTTAAAGTTTTTTCCACAGTACCACCCGCTGGAACATGAGTCATGGGTTTACCATATGATGCACTAATACCTGGAGGTAATTGAAAGGTTACCACCGTATTATCTTCAGTAGCAACCACATCAATAGCACTTGGAGTTTCAACTATAACATTAGCATTTTCACGATGTGTTTGAAAAGGTACGTAAAAATCTTCTCCTAAGGCATTTCGCCCTTTAAGCGCCCAAATGTCCTTATTATTACGCCTTGAAATTTCCCAGTAAGCAGTAATTGGGTTTGTTGAGGTAATTAAAATCCCAAATTTATTTATGCCTGAGGGATTTAACGGCTTATTCTCCAATAGATCTACATCAACATATGAACCTGTTGGATATGAAGTATTGATTGGTATAGCATCACAATCCGGCACATTAGGATCGACCCTACGAACAATCAAACACGACAAATCCTCCTGGTGAAAACTACCTGCGGGCATGTTGATTACGATATCCTGAAACCCATCAGGGTTATCAACAGGGTCGTACTGATTGGCTGGCATGGAAATAGTTATGGTAGCAGGAAGGAGACCTGTAGAAAACTTAAAATAGGCATTAGCACCACCAGGATGGTAATGGTTTATGGTCACCTCAGGCACAACAAACCAAAACTCGGTATCGGTCTGGGCATTAAGCCTCTTGCCAGTACCGCTAAGTATTACAACTAAAAATGCAAGAATTAAACTATATGTAGTAAAACGGTTTCGCACTTTTAGGATAGTATGCCATTAATCGACAAATATATTATTTTTGTTTACATTTTACGACTGTTTGTCATTAAATGTTTTAACTTCGTCAAAATAAACTAATGTTAGCAGCCAAACCAATTTCCCACATAAATTATTAATAGGATTTACAAACCATATATTAAATATAACGTAAAAATTATTTAAGGGTTAAAAAGTTTTGACTATCTTACAAAACCATATTACAAAAAGTTGGAATATGAAGGTTAAAGG
>DSBV01000094.1 GCA_011045955.1 Bacteroidales bacterium
CTATTTACCAATATCAACGAGTTAAAGGTCATTTCACAGCAATTCAACGAGTTTGATGAGGAAACATTAGCTATTATTGAGAGATTTGTAAATATTTTTTCACGCGAGGACAAATCGCAAATCCAATCGCGATACTCTAAAATTTGGGCTAAACTTTACGGAATTTACAGCACATTTAGCAGTAAAATGCTATCGGAAGGGATTGCCTACGAGGGGTTAGCATACCGAATTGCAGTGAGCAACCTGTCAAAAAGCGATAGTCGAACTATAAAAAAATCCTATATTTTCATTGGTTTTAATGCCCTGAGCGAATCGGAGAAAAGGCTGTTTTCACATCTAAAAATTCAGAATAAAGCAACTTTTTACTGGGATTACGACAACTATTACGTTAACAATAACCAAGCGGATCATGAGGCAGGGCTATTCATGCGCCAAAATCTTAAAATCTTTCCAAATGCTTTAGGTGATATCAACAACGATTTTACTGAAAAAAATAATCACAATAAAAAGATAACGCTTATATCATTACCATCGGAGGTAACCCAAGCCAAAATTGTTCCCGACTTGCTTGAGGAGATTAATGTTGATAGCAATGAACTTAACACGGCAGTGGTTTTACCCAACGAGAAACTTCTACTTCCGCTGCTCACGGCATTACCCGAAAAATATAGCAATGCCAATATCACCATGGAATACCCGCTGCGCGAGACATCGGCCTACTCGTTTATTGATGCCCTGCTCAACCTACAAAAACTAAGCGATGAACAATCCAAATTCTACTATCGTGATGTTCTGCTAATACTATCGCACCCCTACATTCAACATGTTTGCCCTGAAGAAGCAAAAAAAGTAAGGAAAACAATTATTGACAGACAGTTGCTTTACGTTTCCACCGAAACCTTTGCAGGAAGCGGCATCCTGGAACAAATTTTCAAACCTGTAGCTAAAGGATCAGAACTGGCAAGTTACCTCAACACTTGCGTTGACTCAATTGTTAGAGGACTAACCCATGAAATGGATGCAAACGACGATAAGCTAAAGCTTGAAGTTGAATACCTTCTTACCATTAACCAAGCTCTTAAGCGGCTGAGCAAGGTGATTGCAGAGATAAATGAAGAATACTCCAACAAAACTTTCCGCTCATACCTGGCCAAGGCCCTTTCCGAGCAAAGAGTATCGTTTATTGGTGAGCCTCTTTCGGGCATACAGATTATGGGTTTTCTGGAAACCCGAAATCTCGACTTTAAAAACCTTATAATTCTCTCGGTAAACGACAACCTTTTACCGGGAAGCCACTTTACCCCATCGTTTATTTTGCCTTCGCTAAGGCAAGCATACGGGTTGCCCGACTATAGGCACCAAAATGCTGTGTACGCCTACTACTTTTACCGCTTAATGCAACGTGCCGAGAATATCTACCTTGTTTACACCAACATAACCGAGGGATCAAAATCGGGTGAACTTAGCCGCTTTGTTAAGCAGCTTCAAATGGAATCGAAGCTTAACCTAAAAGAAGTGATCGTAAACTTTGATCTTGGTATGAATTTCGAAACTCCAATTGAAGTAGCTAAAAATGCAACTATTTCAAACATTTTAAGCAAGTACTTAGACACAACCAATGGAGGCAGGTACCTTTCCCTATCGGCACTATCGGAGTTCAAGAACTGCTCCTTACGATTTTTTTTCAACCGAATTTTAGGCATATCATCACCCGAAGAGCTCGATGAAGAGCTCGATGCCATGGGCATTGGTAGCGTGTTCCATAAAGCTATGGAACAAATCTATCGCGATTTTGTGGGTAAAGAAGTGACTAAAAACCAGATTCAAAGCAAACTTAACCAGCTCGGGTTAGATGAAGTTTTTATGGCTTTTAAAGAAATCAGAAATTTTAACGGAACAATCGATGAACTGAACGGACGAAATAGGTTGCTGCTGGAAAGGGTGAAATGGATGGTAAGGAATGCCCTAAACTCTGACCTGAAAAGGAAACCGTACAAGTTGTTGGCGATAGAGAAAGAGGTTGAAACGGTAATACCAATTGAACTTAACGGTAAAACTTTAAACATCCGCCTTGGTGGCAAAATTGACCGATTGGAGCAGAGAAACGGCAAATTTACCATTGTAGATTTTAAAACAGGTAAGCACGAAAAAGCCAAAACAGAAATCAGTAAAATCGACGAATTTGAGGAGAAAACCGAAAAGGATGGGCTATTCCAGCAACTTGTTTACAAGTATATATATTCCCAAAAGCATAGCTTAAACAAAGGTGATGTTGATATCCTGCTTTGGTATGTTCTCAGCACCGATGGAATACAAAGCACCATCGTTCCGAATACCGATGAGTTTTGGGATGAATTTATAAGCTACCTAAAAGCATTGATAAGCAGAATTTTTGACGATAGCCCTTTTTCACAGACATCAAACACCAAACTCTGTGAAAATTGCGACTACAATTCCATTTGTAACAGATAATCATTAAAAATGATGTAAATCATCAATAATAAAAGTGCTTGTATTGACATTGAAGCCATTTCAGCGTAAGTTTGCTTTAAACACAAACTTAAAATCCATGAAAAAGTTAATTTTTCCTCTACTAATGCTTCTATTGGCTTTCAGCCTTAAAGCACAGGAAGATACTACTGCTAAAAATGATATCGGCCTTAATTTGCGTATCGATATGGTTAACCGTTACCTTTGGCGCGGAGTTTTGCTCGATAACAATCCATGCTAACAGCCCGACCTATCGGCAAGCATTGGCAATTTTACCATAGGAAGTTGGGCTTCGTATGGCTAAAGCAGTAGCTAACCCGAAATTGACCTTTACACAACCTATGAACAGGGCTAAACCAGCAATATGCAAATATTGAAAACACAGGTATTTCTGCTAGCACAGAAATTATGTTTACTGAAAATTTAGAATTACCAATAAAGGGAACTTTTTGATGTTAATCCAGTTCAAGAAAGCGTGTTCCTTTTAGTTAGCTTTACATTGCATTAAATAAAATCATAGCAAAATTTAAGAGCCACCCAAATGGGTGCTTTTAATGGAATAAACTTTTGTGCTATAAAACCCTAAGCACCTTTTCAATTTCCATCCTTGACCGCCGCGATAATTCCCTTTGCTTATTCTGTGGGCTCAAGTCATCCAATTTCCCGGGCTTACCCAAAGCAGTTACCGCACCTATTTCAAGGTTATCATTAAGTTTCAAAACCTTTCTGATTTCGTTGTGGTCAAAACCACCCATCATATGGGTTACATAACCCATAGCTTGAGCCTGTAGCAAAAACATTGCGGTTGCCATGCCCAAATCGTGCAGGGCATAGTAGTTAACCCCATCAACTTTTGAGTAATTTTTACGTGCAACGGAAACAACTAAAGCCCCGGCATTCCTAGCCCAATCCTGATTGGCAGGAGCTAAAGTATTAAGCACGCTATTAAACCCCACCATGTTATTTCGGTTTGCCACAAAGAACAGCCAAGGTTGATCGTTATATGCCGATGGTGCTAAAGTGGCTGCCTTAAAAATTTGAAGCAGATTCTCCTGAGGTATTGGCTCAGGGCTAAAGGCCATAGCGCTCCTGCGCTGTTGAATTGATGGTATTATCTCATTCATTTATCGGTAAAGTTTAAATTATTTGAAACTAACAAGGTAAAATCAATTTAGTTTAATAAAAAATCCCATATTGCATCCTAAATAAAAAAACCTCTACAATGAAACCATTGACTTCCCTGAATTCATAAAATAAAAATGGTTTTGAATGCATGGAAAAAACCATTGTTTTCGACCATTTACCAATTTATGTTTCTTAACATATTTTACTCTGGTAACTAACACTTTGAAATTTGCCTAACAATACTTAACCTTGCAAATCGATAATTAACTGATTAAAAGCAATATAATTTTCTAAATATCAACACACAACTTAAAAAACACGAAAGCTATGAGCAAAATGACACCAAAGGATTACATGGAGCGCGAGAGTAAGTATGGCGCCCATAACTATCACCCACTGCCCGTAGTTCTGGAACGTGGTCAAGGCGTTTACCTATGGGATGTTGAAGGCAAGCGTTATTATGATTTCCTTTCGGCTTATTCAGCAGTTAACCAGGGGCATTGCCACCCAAAAATTATTAATGCCATGTGCGAGCAGGCACAAAAGCTAACGCTTACCTCTCGCGCTTTTTACAACAACGTACTTGGCGAATTTGAGGAGTATGTAACCAAATACTTTGGTTACGACAAGGTTTTGCCCATGAACACCGGAGCCGAAGCCGATGAAACCGCACTTAAGCTTTGCCGCCGCTGGGCATATAACGTTAAGGGAATTAAGGATGGCGAGGCCAAGATTATTGTTTGTGAGAACAATTTCCACGGCCGTACCATCACCGTAATTTCCATGTCAACCGACCCAGATTCCTATGGTGGGTTCGGTCCATACACTCCCGGTTTCATAAAAATTCCTTACAACGATATTCCAGCCCTTGAAAAAGCCTTGCAGGATCCTAACGTGGCTGGTTTCCTTGTTGAACCAATTCAGGGCGAAGCAGGTGTGTTTGTTCCCGATGAAGGTTACCTGAAAAAAGCCTATGACCTCTGCAAGAAGCACAACGTGCTTTTCATTGCCGATGAGGTTCAAACCGGTATTGCCCGCACAGGTAAAATGCTTGCCTGCGATCACGAAGGCGTTCGCCCCGATATCCTAATCCTTGGAAAAGCCATTTCAGGTGGCGCCATGCCGGTTTCATGCGTGCTTGCCGATGATGAAATTATGCTTACCATTAAACCGGGTGAGCACGGTTCAACCTTTGGTGGGAACCCACTTGCCAGCAAGGTTGCCATTGCAGCACTCGAAGTAGTTAAGGAAGAAAAACTTGCTGAAAATGCTGAACGTCTTGGCAAAATCTTCCGCGATGAGATGAATAGCATCAAGAGTGATATGATTGAACTTGTTCGCGGTAAAGGTCTGCTTAACGCAGTGGTTATCCGCAACAAGCCTGGGAAAACCGCTTGGGATGTTTGCCTTGCCATGGCCGAAAAAGGCGTTCTAGCTAAACCCACCCACGGTAACATCATCCGTTTTGCACCACCCCTTGTTATTACTGAGGAGCAATTACGTGAGGCTATTGGCCTTATCAAGGAAGCTTTTAAACAGTTTGAATAAAAGAAATATTCGACCTATAAGAAAGGTGACACAGGTGTGTCACCTTTTTTTATTACCGCAGGTAGCCGGTTCCCCTTTCCTTTACCACCCGAATAAAGTTATCGATCGACCTATCATAGCCTCTCTCAATGTCGGCTGGGAAATAGCAGGCAGGCAGTTCACCATTCCTTCGGTGATATGCCAAGCAATCGCAGCACACACCATGTTTCCCGCATGGGTAAGAACAGTTGCAAAATTTGGAATTACTCTCTTTTTTACACTCCATAATTTTTTTCAAACTTTAACCTCAGCAAAAATAATCCTATCATAAAAAATTTTGATAAACTTTAAGGATGAATTGCAATCTAATTTTTGAATTTGCATTTTTGTAAACACATTGTCAAACTCAAACCAACTCACCATGAGAAAAATATTTACACTACTAACCATTGCAACCACATTGTTTATGGCACAGTGCAAACAAACTGACCAAAAGGTGGACGTATCGCCCATTAGCGATGCCACAGTGCAAAAGGTAATCACTGAATTGGTTAAACAGCACGGCGATTCCCAAAAAGAAAGAATTGAACGCGGTGTTGCTCAAGTGGCCATGCTATGGAGGGTTACCGATGGCACCGAGGCCGATTTTGAGCAGTTCTGCACCACCCAATTTGTATCGGATGAGGCTGAACTAGATCAACTATTCAACAAGCTCTCCTACGGTTTTGAAATGCTACATGGCTACTTCATTCTGTTGAGCAAGGAACTCATGAAACCCCTCCACCTGGACTGGGGCCCAGTAACCCCCATTGATGAGCTCTTTGGCTCATACAACGCGGCAGCACACCTAAACGACGACCTCTATGCCAACAAGATTGCATTTATAACTGCCCTAAACTTCCCCTACTACACCCTGAAGGAGAAAACCGAAATGGGTGAAAACTGGAACCGCAAGCAATGGGCCTACGCTCGCATGGGCGATATGTTTACAAGTAGAGTTCCTGCCCAGCTCATCCAGAACTTTTCCACAGTAAACACCAACGCCGATACCTACATCAGCGAGTACAACATCTACATGGGTAACCTTGTAGACGACAAGGGGCAAACCATGTTCCCTGTCGATATGAAGTTGATATCGCACTGGGGACTGCGCGATGAGCTCAAGTCGCACTATGCCAACAAGGAAGATGGACTCACTCACCAGCAGATGATATACCAGGTGATGAAACGAATTATTGACCAATCCATACCCCAGCAGGTTATCAACAGCAACGAGTATATGTGGAATCCATATACCAATGCTGTAACCAAGGAAGGCAATGAGGTTCAGGCTACACCCGAACCCAACACTCGCTACCAGCATGTAATTAACCAGTTCAAGGCATTAAAAGCCATTGACGAGTACACCCCTATAATGCCAACCTACATACAACGTAAGTTCGAGGGTGAATTTGAACTTCAGGTTGACGAGGTTGAACAGCTATTCATTGATTTGATATCGTCAAAAGAGGTTCGTGAAGCTGGCAAGCTTATCAGTAAGCGCTTAGGACGCCCGCTGCAACCATTCGATATCTGGTATGATGGGTTTAAAGCCCGCAGTGGCATCCCTGCCGAAAAACTTGATGGAATAACCTCTAAGCGTTTTCCAAACACACAAGCGTTTGAAGCAGAACTGTCTAACATTCTCACCTCGCTGGGATGGAGCAAGGAAAAAGCCAAGTTTATTGCCGAAAGAGTTAAGGTAGAGGCTTCACGAGGAGCCGGCCATGCGTGGGGAGCTGAAATGCGTAAGGATGTTGCCCTGCTCCGCACCCGTGTTCCCGCTTCGGGAATGAACTACAAGGGGTTCAACATTGCCATGCACGAGTTTGGCCACAACGTGGAGCAAACCATTACCCTGCACGATGTGGATTACTACATAATGCACGGCGTGCCTAACACTGCCTTCACAGAGGCATTGGCATTTGTGTTCCAGAAACGCGACCTCGATGTGCTGGGCATGAAAGAGGTTAACCCCGATAAGGAATACCTTGAAACCCTCGATAACCTTTGGTCGTGCTACGAAATTATGGGAGTGTCGCTGGTAGATATCAACCTCTGGAAGTGGTTATACAACAATCCCAATGCTACAGCCGAGGAGGTACGTAATGCTACCCTTACCATTGCCCGCGATATATGGAACAAGTACTACGCCGATGTATTTGGCAGCACCGACGAGCCCATACTTGCCATATACTCGCACATGATTGATAATCCACTTTACCTGTCGGCTTACCCCATTGGCCACCTCATCGATTTTCAGCTGGAAAAGCAGTTCCGTGGCCGATCGTTTGCTGCAGAGGTTGAACGGATTTACTCAAAGGGTCGTTTAATCCCTCAACTCTGGCTTAAAAATGGTGTTGGTGAACCGCTATCGGTTACTCCTATCCTTGAGGCATCGGCAGTTGCCGTACAAAAACTCTCGGAAAAGTAACTAAAAGCCCCATAGAATTCAAAAGCCGTCCTCGCAGGGCGGCTTTTAATTTATACCTGAACAGGGTTAGTGGCTATTTTCAAATCTTTTTACGGTCTGAGCGATAGTTCCATACTTCCTGCCGAACAAAACCACTGCTGACAGGCAAAGCAATCCTGCTATTGCAAGGGTTAACTGAACACCAATTGTGGGGCTAATTGAGCCAAGCAAAAGGCTTCCAAGAGGTGTAATACCCATGAACGATAAGCCGTATAGTGCAACCACTCTCCCCCGTTTATCCTCATCAACAATGTGCTGCAAAAGAGTGTTTGTTGCAGCAAACTGAACAATCATACCAAATCCGGTAAAAAATATCATCAACAATGATAAAGCCGTATAGGTTGAAAGGGCAAAAACCAACAACCCAATAACAAAAACGATAGAAGAGAAAAGGATAATCTTTGGTAAACTTCCAATGCTTTTCCTCGAAGCCAAATAGAAAGCGCCCATCAATGCACCAGCACCAAGCGAGCCAGTTAGAAAACCCAGCAGTTGCGAGTCGCCATGGAGAATATCGCGCGCAAAAACTGGCATGAAAACCTGAAACGGCATACCAATCAACCCTATAGCTGAAATTAGTAAAAGTAAATACCTGATTGTTTTATTCCTGTATGAATAAATTAACCCTTCAGCCAATTCTTGAAGTATTGAACCATGGTGATGATGAGTATTCATGGGTTTTATCCTCATCGAAATTAACGATGCTATAACCGCCATGAAACTAAACCCATTGATTATAAAACACCACCCCTCGCCAAGCCATGCTATAATAAAACCCCCTATGGTGGGTCCAATAAACCGGGCCGAGTTAATTAGAGTTGAGTTTAACGCTATGGCATTCTGAAGCAAATCCCTATCGCCCACCATCTCCAGCAGGAATGCATGACGGAAAGGGGTATCGAAGGCAAGGGCAATTCCATTGACCACAGCAACCAGAACAATTTGCCAAATTTGAATAACATCGGCTAGGTAAAGAATTGCAAGCGTAAAAGCCATAACCATCGACAATGTCTGGGAGCCAATTAATACCATCCTTCGGTTTACCCTATCGGCGTAAACGCCGGCAATTGGAGTAAGAAAAAGCGAAGGTATTTGCCCGGCAAATCCAATAACCCCAAGCAGAAAGGGCGAATTGGTTAACCTGTAAATAAGCCAGCCAAGGGCAAGGTTCTGTATATAAGTCCCCATGAGCGAAACTATCTGCCCATAAAAGAACTTCCTGAAATTGGGACTTCTTAAAGCCCGAAAAGCAAAACCAACACGATTAAAGTAGGAACGTATATCGATATACCTGAACATACCCTAAAACTGAATGCCTGCAGCTAAACCAGCCGCCCCATTAGCATTATAAAACAGAAATAAAAAAGCATGTGTTTGACTACCCCTACCCTGCCTTAGCTTAATTCGTTCGTATGCATAGTAAGATATTTTGGTGCTAAGGATTCCAATACCTGCTCCGGCAAAAACATCGGTTATCCAATGCTTATTGTTGATTACCCTTGCAAAACCAATTGTACCAGCAATAGCATAACCAGCCACACCAATCCATACGGTATGATCCTTGTACTCCTGCCACAAAAACTCAGCACCCGAAAAGGCCAGTGCTGTATGACCCGATGGGAATGAATTAGAAGCACTACTATCGGGGCGCGTTACATTTGTGGAATATTTAAGCGATTGAACCACTACAGTTTGTAAAACAAATGAACCTGCAAGTATAGCCGTTCTGTCCCAAAACGCATGTTTTGCCTTCAGCCCTGCGTCATCGAGTATGTAAACTGCCAAACCTGGTAAATACTGAAAGTAATCGTTGGCTCTGTACTTAGTGTTGATATGCTCTAAAACCTCGCTGCGAATCCCTGTATTCCAACGCTTGAGGTTCGGATTATCCAAACCGATAATACCATAGGTGATTAGCGAAACTGGCAGTATTGTATTCTTTTATGTTAGCCCATACTCCATCTTTGGCCTTTGGCCAACACTATCTAACGGAATTGACTGTTGCGTAAAAGCCTTTAAGTTAATAAAAGAATAAGAGAAATGAACACTTTTGCTTTCAATATCTAAACTATTCTTTTTGCAAATATAAACATCTAAATATGCCCATTAAGCCATTTGTAAATATAATTCAATCTAAGGTTTGAATTTAAGAAAGAATTAGTTATACTTGCCTAAAATTTAACTAATAAAAAGGCTAAAAGTGATTAAGTCCAAAACCATAGCCCTGGTAGCACACGATAACCGCAAGCGCGACCTTGTGGAATGGGTAGAGTGGAACTGGGCAAAACTGCTTAAGCATAAACTTATTTGCACTGGTACAACCGGGCGGCTTGTTGAGGAAGCTCTAACCAAAATGAAAGGGAAGGAGGCCGACGATCACCTTCAGCTTACCCGGTTGAAATCGGGGCCACTTGGTGGCGATCAGCAGCTAGGCGCTCTTATAGCAGAAGGTAAAATTGATATCCTAATTTTTTTCTGGGATCCCATGCAGGCCCAACCCCACGATGTGGATGTAAAGGCTTTGCTTCGCATTGCTACGGTTTACAACATTCCCACAGCCACCAACCGTTCAACTGCCGACTTCCTCATTAGTTCACCACTTATTGAACAGGAATACACTCCAAAACTAAAGGATTACAGCCAGTACATCAATAGAAACATTTACTAAAAATATTGAACTATGGAACGCAACGAGTACCGCGAGAATGTAAAAAAAACTATTAACGAAATCTTCGATCAGATTGAGGTTTTAAAAGCCAAAGCCGATAATGCTTCGGAAAAGGTAAGACAGGAGTATAACGAAAAGATTAGGGAACTTGAAATGCTCCGCAATCAAATGGAAAGCAAACTCGATGAGTTTGCCCAGGCTGCCGACAGCAAGTGGGATGAGGTGAAAGATACCGTAAATTCCAGTCTCGAATCGTTCAAGGAGGGTTTCAAGAAGTTAGGTTCGCTTTTCGATTAGTATTCTAGCCAAGTGCCATGAATTTAGGGGAATGAGTCGGAGTATTGTAAGGTTAGAGGAAGTTAGAGGAATAGTGAACAGTGAACAGTGAACAGTGAACAGTGAAACCGAATTTCCATGAATTATCGAACCAAACCGGCCCGATAAAAATTCTGATGCAGAAACATTTTTTGTAGAGAATAGTCAAAAAAATAAATCATTAAAATATTCCGGTTTAAAAATTATCAAATGGACGTTTTAGACCTATCCCTATTTGCAAGAATTACACTACTTTTAATTGCATGGCTTATAGTTTTTATTGACGTGTTGCGCAACAGGTTTCCGGATAGGAATATGTGGATTATTTACCTAATTATTACTCCTCCCTTGGCCGTTTTGGTATATCCTATTGTTCGGAATAAACTATTGAAAAAAAACTTGCACAACTAAATGGCTAATGGCCATTTTCAAGTTTAAATCGAATTCGTACAACTCCATCGGAGTAATCGGCCGAGATAATTTTAAACACCCCAATCTCCTTTGTGTTTGACACATGAGGGCCTATACATGCACACGCATCGTAATTGCCTACCCGAATAACCCTGATTGATTCCGGGGCATCAGCGGGTAATCTGCTTAAATCAAGGAAATTTGATGCATTGCTTTTGTCGGTAAACTCTTCGGTGACAGTCAAGTTCTGCAAAATAACCTCGTTAACCTTATCCTCAATTGTTTTTAACTCGTCTTCGCTAAGCGCACGTGGAATTCGGTAATCGCACTTCGATTTTTTCCTCTCCACGTGGCTGCTCAATGCTCGCCCGCAATTGTAAAGCCTAACCATTGTTTGATTGAGGATGTGCTCTGCGGTATGCATACGGGGATCATAATTCTTTTCGCTCATTTTAATATCAATTTTGATGTAAAAATAGCAAAATGGTAAGGCAATAAACCAATTATAAAGTCTTATTGTAAAAAGCAAAAGGCAAAAAAGATTACAAGTCTAAAAACAGTTACATTTGCCGGATAAAATTGGCAACATGTTCGATTTATCGAAAAAACGCTGGCAGTGGGCTGCCATGCTTTTCATGGCTTTTGTATGGGGCGCCTCGTTCATCCTGATGAAGCGAGGGTTAGATGCGCTCAGCTATGTTCAGGTAGCTGCTTCCCGAATATTTTTTAGCTTCCTGATCCTTTTGCCCCTCTCAATTAAAAATCTAAAACTTATAAATCGTAATAATTTTTGGCAATTGCTGTTGTGTGGCTTGTTAGGTAACTTTTTTCCTGCATTTCTTTTCACCCTTTCCGAAACCCAAATTACCAGCTCATTGGCTGGTATTCTCAACGGGCTAACACCTTTTTTTACGGTTATTGCCGGACTGTTGTTGTTTAAGCATAAGCCAAATATTTTTCAAACCATTGGGGTTATCGTTGGCTTTTCCGGGGCTTCAATTCTAATAACTAATGGCAACTTTTCCTCGTTTGGGCACGTTAACCTTTACGCCTTGCTGGTTGTTTTAGCAACAATGATGTATGGCATTAACTCAAACATCATTCGTTTCAAACTTTCTGGATTAACGGGTGTACAGATTACATCACTTATCTTTTTCATGATTGGAATTCCGGCAGGGATTATTCTAATGTTAACCGATATCGGTGCAGCCCTCCAACACCCCGTATTTGCAACTAGCATTATGGCCACCATTGTGCTTGCAACATTTGGTTCAGTTATTACACTATTTGTGTTTAATAACCTAATTCACCATACCAGTGCAATTTTTGCTTCATCAGTAACCTATATTATTCCATTCTTTGCCTTACTCTGGGGCATTCTCGATGGCGACCATATTGGAACTCTGCAAATTATCTCATTAATAGTTATACTCATAGGAGTTTACCTTTCGAGTTTACGTCGTAAACCCAAATTGCTTTAAAATCAAGCCATTTTGATAAAAATAAATCAATTTTCTCCTTAAAGGGTTGACTTTACCCTTATTTGTCCATACCTTTATTGTAAAGCTAAAACCTTTACCATCAAATGACAAAGGACAAAAAGGATAAAAAAAAGAAAAAGGCCGATAAGCCTCAGGAAGCAAAAGCAGCCACCAAGAAACATAAACTCGAGCTAAGCAATCACTACGAAACAGTTGAAGCGCATGTTGATAGGATGGATAAAAAAACCTATGAACGTGAGATTGAAAAACTGCACTTGGAGATGGTAAAACTCCTGGAATGGATAAAGTACCAAAAACTAAAAGTTGTAATACTCTTTGAGGGCCGCGATGCTGCCGGAAAAGGTGAAGTAATCAAAACCATTGCCGAACGCCTGAATCCCCGATTCTGCCGTATAGTTGCACTAGGAGTTCCTACCGAAAAGGAAAAAAGCCAATGGTATTTCCAGCGGTATGTTGCCCACCTACCCGCCGCCGGCGAAATGGTGCTCTTCGACCGAAGCTGGTACAACCGGGCTGGCGTGGAAAAGGTAATGGAATATTGCACCGAGGAGGAATACACGGAATTTTTGCGCTCATGCCTCGAGTTTGAACGGATGCTGGTTCGCTCAGGTATAATACTCATAAAGTACTGGTTCTCAGTTAGCGATAAGGAACAAGAACGGCGCTTTCAGGAACGTATAGATGACCCCACCAAGCGATGGAAACTCAGCCCAATGGATATTGAATCGCGCAACCGATGGGTGGAGTACTCCAAGGCCAAAGATGTTATGTTTGCCCACACCGACATTAAACAAGCCCCGTGGTGGGTGGTTCGTGCCGACGATAAAAGGCGTGCCCGCCTTAACTGTATCCATCACCTGCTAAGCCTTATCCCTTACCAAGACCTCACCCCTCCCCCTGTAAAACTTGAACCCCGCAGGATCGACGAAAGTTATGTTCGTCCACCTATCACTGACCAGAATTTTGTTCCTGAAGTTTACTAGTTACAAAAAGGGCTGCTCGCATGGGCTGCCCAAAATTTTAACCAAAAGTGCCATGAATTAACAAATATAACCGAGCTAATTAAATAGGGAAGCGGAAATACTCATGGAAGAAATCGTGCCTCGGGGGGGTAGTTTTTGCTGAACCATTTGATCTAGCAGAACCTAACCTCTTATACACTTTTTAAAATGGGCAGTTTGGGTTACAAATTCTCAAAACCAGGTATGCTATCAATCTTAATTGGGCGGCCATTTTTTAGCCCTACACCTACTACCTTAGCCTTAACGGCCAATTTTCCCTCGGGCAGTTTAATCACTTCCTGATCAAAAATCATTCGTAAATGGCCCTCCTTGTGGGTGGATAAACGCACAACAAACCTATCGCCACTGGTTAATGAGTACTTGTAGTCAATTTCGATACGCGACACCACAAGGTCGATACCCTCAGTGTGCAACCTGGCAAAATCGATCCCTTTGCTCAGCAAAAACTTATGGCGGGTATGTTCAAGGTAGTTCAGGTAGCGGGCATTATTAACAATACCCTGCAAGTCGCATTCATAATCACGAACCTCAAACTCTAACTCATAAACTTCCATGGTAAATCACCTAAGTTTAACTTGGTTCCAGTTCCTTAATTTATAGCCGATAACAGCGTAGTACAGAATAATTAAATACGAAGGAATGAGTATAATATATGCCATTTGCGGTGAATAAGAATCGGAAAGATGCCCCCAGCATAAAGGCAGGATAGCACCACCCGCAATAGCCATGATCAATACAGCCGAACCCGTTTTAATAAACTTGCCCAAATCGTGAATGGCCAAAGGCCAAATGGCAGGCCACACCAGTGCATTGGCTAATCCTAGAAGAGCAAGTGCAAGTATCGAATAGGTTGGTGCTCCTAAAACAACTATTACGCTCAAAAGTATCCCCAGCAAAGCCGAGCCAATGAGAGCAACACGCTGCGAAATCACCCTAGGAATTAAGACGATACCTGCCAGGTAGCCAATTATCATGGCGATGAGGGTATAGGATGTAAATAATTTAGCGGTTTCTATTTTAAAATCCTGCGACATACCGTAACGAATAATGGTATCGCCTGCAATAACCTCAACACCAACATAGAAGAACAGTGCAACTGCACCGAGTATAAGTTGGGGAAACTGCAAAATACTGGTTTTTTCTGTAAGGTCGTCGGATGCAATATCGGCATCATCCTCGGTTTCCACATCGGGCAGCGGGGCATAGCGTACGGCAATTCCCAGGAAAACGAGTATTAATGTCATAACTATGTACGGCCCAATCACTCTATGTGCAAGGCTATTGAGAGCAGCAGCGCGGGCAGCGGAACTTAAACCCTCGAGCGATTTTACAAAGGCATCGCCATCGTTAAGGATGTAGTAGGCCAGAATGAGCGGGGCAATGGCTCCGGCCAACTTGTTACAAACCCCCATTATGCTAATGCGCTTGGCTGCGCTCTCCCTTGGTCCAATTATGGTGATATAAGGATTAGCCGCTGTTTGAAGGACTGCTAACCCTGCGCCCATAATAAACAGACCACTAAGAAACATCCAGTATGCTCTGCTCAATGCCGCGGGAACAAACACAAGGGTTCCAATAGCCATCACTAGCAAGCCCACTGTCATCCCTTTATGAAAACCAGTCCTTTTAAGCACCCACGATGAAGGCAAAGCCATTACGGTATATGAGATATAAAATGCAAAGGCCACCAGTGTAGCCTCAAAATCGGTTAACTCACACAATATCTTGAAATACGGAATAAGTATACCGTTTAACCAGGTTACAAAACCAAAAATGAAAAATAACGCTCCAATAATGAGCATGGGCAAAAAATTACCTTTACTTTTCTGAGAGTTCATTACAATTGTTTTAAGTTAAGGTACCCCAAAAATATGGTAGAAAGTTGGGAGTAATGAAAAAGGAGTTAAACCTTAACGGTTATAATATCATCCCAACGGGTAGTGTACATAGGCGATACACGTTCCTGGCGTAATTTCCATTTTCGGCCAGCCCCCTGGGCGGCTACTTTAACCGTGTGCCTGCCATATTTATCGTTCAGTTTATCCATAACCACCATTAGCCTGTTGTGTTTTTCCCTATCAACACTATCGAAAAGTGAAGTTTGGATATGCTGATTAGTTGAGATACCGGAAACAATTACACCTGCTTTCTTGTATCGAAATCCTGGCTTATATATGCTTTTTAACCCAATAAGAGCAAAATGTACTAGTTCCAGGGTACTGCTTGTGGGTACTGGCAGAACCACGGTTTTACTGGCCGAGTACTGGGGTAAATCGTCGCGGAAGTAGTTGGTGTGTGCAAAAACCATTACCACTTGCGCAACCGACTGTTGCTTACGCAGTTTATGGGCGCAACTCACCGCAAACGATGCTACCGCCTCGCTCAGGTAGCCAAGGTCGGTTTGCATCTCGCCAAACGATCGGGTTGTAGCGATAGCCTTTTTTGGGGGGGCTGAATGCTCCAAATCGATACAAGGAATGCCCAATAATTCTCTTTGTGTTCGTAACCCCACTACCGACAAATGTTGCTTTACCCACCCTGCAGGCATCCGGGTAAAATCGTAAGCTGTATTCACTCCGTATCGAGCGAGAAATTTACGGTATTGCCTACCTATTCCCCAAACCTCACCAATCTCGAACTCTTTTAGCGCATCAACACGTTGCTGCTCGTTGGCAATCATATAAACGCCCTGGTGCTGTGGCTGCTTTTTTGCGATATGGTTAGCAACCTTTGCTAATGTTTTGGTAGGGGCTACGCCCAAACTTATGGGAATACCGGTATTCCGCATGGTAGTTTTTCGAATTTTTCGGGCATAATCCAATAAATCGACATAGTTGAACCCGTGTAGCCCAAGAAAAGCCTCATCAATGGAATATATCTCTACATCGGGGGTAAAGCTGGCAAGGGTATTCATCACCCTTTGGCTCATATCGCCATAAAGCGTATAGTTTGATGAAAAAACTGCCACATTGTTTTTTTCAATTAAATCCTTGATTTTGAAAGTAGGCTCTCCCATTTTTATACCAAGGGCTTTTGCCTCGTTGCTTCGGGCTATTACGCAACCATCGTTGTTCGACAGCACAATCACAGGTCTACCTACAAGCGATGGGTTAAATACACGCTCGCACGAAGCGTAAAAATTATTGCAGTCGGCAAGGGCAAACATGGCTAAAACTTATGAATAACGTAGGTAACGATGCCCCACACTACAAAATCGTTCTCCTCGGTAACCTTTATGGGTTTATATGCCGGATTGGCCGGCATGAGGTAGATTCCGTCCTTTTTAATTCGGATGGTTTTAAGAGTAAACTCACCATCGATATAGCATACGGCTTTATGGCCATCGGCTGGGGGTAACGATTTGTCAATCACCAGAATATCGCCATCGTAAATTCCCTCATCAACCATGGAATCGCCGCGCACACGCCCGTAAAAAGTTGAACTCGGATTCTTGACAAGTTCCTTGTTTAAATCAAAGGCCAAATCGATATAGTCCTGCGCTGGCGACGGAAAACCAGCCTTTATTCCTTCGGCCAAGGGAAGTGAAAGATCGTATGTAGTATCGGCAGTAAAGAAATCAATCTCAGGTGTAGTTTTTATCAGCCTCATACTCTCCTACCTCAAGCTCTTTTATAACTTTAAGCACATAAGCAATACGCGAGTGGTTCTTAACAGTTTTAGGGAAAATAACCAATAGCGCCACTAAGTATCCGCTCATCACTCCCTTAATTAAACCCGACAAATAGGCATCAGTCTGATTTAAAAAGAATATGACTGCCAGAGCAAGAATGGCATAAACCACTAGTAGGAATAGAGTTACCGATTGTTTTCGTGCTAATCGCCTGTGATAATGAATTCTTGAATTCAAGTATATCCGATCGAAACCGGCAGTTAGCTTTGTTTTTTCATCGGCTGTAAATCCACTCTCCAAATCTAAAAGAACCTTAATGAACTTTTCTTTATTCATGGCTGCAATTTTTAAATTATTACAAATTTACAGCAATAATTCTAAAAATCGTCAATTTGAATATAATCAGTTGATGAATCTTCACTAAAAATATTACTGCATCACCATTTTTAATTGGCTTCGACGAATTTGTTAATTCAGGGCACTTGGGATCAAACCTTGAACCTGGGATGAATACCAAAAGACAAAAGGGCAAATGCCCTTTTTTCATAATCGATAGCCACAGCAACTTATTTGCGTGATTAACACTCGAATTGGTTAAATAATACAGGTTAACCTTGTAGTTGTACGAAACGAAATTATTCCTGCCCATGGGAACATCAATACTTAAATCCCAGTACTTTTTCAGCTCGGGCTTTAAAGTAAACCAACCCCCTAATTGCTTCGTTTTTATAGAGTTTTTTTTGCGGAATGAGTTATTAATCCATGATCTTGTGACAATGAGCAAAAGTTCGTTTCGGAAATTATTCATCTCTTGCGAAAACTCATTTATTTTCAGGGCGGTTCCTGCAGTTGCTGCGGCCAGTTCGGTTAGGGTGATTACACGCTGCTTAGCATCGTTGGCAACAGCTAAGGCTAAAGCAACCATAACCAGTAATGCCAAGGCAGCAACTGCAATTGAAGCGGTAGCAAGATTTTTTTGATCGGCCTCAAGCTGCGATTGCGCCAATTCGTTTTTGAGAATTTCGACTTCGGGATTAACTGCATAGATTGGGAATGTGCTGTACACAATCTGGTTGATTAGCGGGTCCCACTTGCCACTATCGGTGGATATTATAATTTTTTCGGGAGATAGCAAAAAATCCTCATCGGTGGTGTTGGCCATTTCGATATCAAACTCCAAATAGGCATCAGTGGCACCATGGTAAGCGCAATGCACTATAAAGCCATCCTTGTAGTAACTGGTAAATTCCTTACCTTTCTCCCAGGTGGTTTTTGTTTCTTTTGAGTTGAGTCGCACTACAGGATTGGGCGTTGCACACGAAGCCAATAGGCTTAGTAAAAGAAGGTGATTGGTTAACTTTTTAAAAGTTTTCATAGATCTTAGGTAGTTGGTTTGACGTGAACTAACAAAAAATGCCACTAACCTTGGGAAATCAACCATTCTCACGTGTTAATTGCATGTTAATACTTAAAGCAAAAAAATTTGGGAGGTAAGTAAAGATGCAATAACTTTGCACAAACCTAATAGGATGCTCTACTTACTACTCTGCATATTATCATCAACAGTAGTTTTAATCACCTTTAAGTTACTTAACCGCTTTTCAGTCAACAACTTTAGCGCAATCATCATTAACTATTTGGCAGCCAGTGTAGCTGGTTTTTTTTTGGCCAAAGGTGAACTCTCTGGGCTTAATCAGTTAGGTGTTTTACCCATTCTGCTAATGGTGGCAATGGGTATCCTTTTCATAACCATGTTCCATTTCCTGGGCAAGAGTACGCAAACAGCCGGAGTTGCCATCACATCAGTAGCCGCCAAAATGTCGGTAATTATTCCCATACTAGTTTCAGTCCTCATTGATCCGAACGATAAGTTGAATGCCATACGAATAGTTGGCATTGTGCTTGCATTAGTTGCTGTTCTCTTACTTGTAATACCAAGAAAAACCGAAAAGTTCAAGCCCGTTAAAACATATCTTCCCCTTATAATCTTTTTGGGCATTGGAATGGTGGATGCATCGGTTAAGGTTGCTCAGCAATACTTTGTAACCAACGAATTAAACCCCTTATTCAATGCGGTTGTGTTTGCCATGGCTGGCATAACAGGCTTACTGCTAATCCCCTTTAATGCCAATGCAGCCAAGGATTTACAAAAAATTAAAACATGGCTATTGGGAACATTACTGGGATTAGCAAATTTGGGATCGATGTTTTTTATGGTTGCTGCGCTTCACCATGTTGGGAGCAAAGGTACTCCCATGGAAGGATCGGTTCTTTTCGGCATTAACAACCTGGGTGTAGTGCTGGCAGGAACGCTGGTAGGATTGCTGCTATTTGGCGAACAGCCAAGCAAAACCAATCTTACCGGAATTGCTCTTGCAGTATTGGCTATTGTAATACTAATGCAAAGCTAAATGGTTGAAGTATTTGACACATATAAAACCATCGAAGCACCTGCCGAAGGGATTTACAAGGAAAAGGGCAGTAAGTTTATAGCCAAGGCATTCCCGGTAAAAACCGAGGAACAAGTTAAGTCCATTATTGATCAGGTTAAGGAAGAATACTACGATGCCAGACATCACTGCTACGCATACATTCTGGGCCCTAAGGGCGATAAATGGAGAGCCAATGACGATGGAGAACCATCGGGCACTGCTGGCAAGCCAATTCACGGACAACTGCTCAGCTTTAACCTAACTAATGTTTTGGTTGTGGTAATACGTTACTTTGGAGGGAAAAAACTAGGCGTTTCGGGTTTGATAAATGCCTACAAAACGGCAGCCCACGATGCTTTAGCCAATGCCAAAATTTTCACCCGAACGGTGGATGCCATTTACAGGGTTACCTTTGGCTACACCATGATAAATAAGGCGATGCGATTAGTCAAGGACTTAAACCTTCAAATAGTAGCACAGCAATTTGATAACACCTGTTTCATCAGGGTGAGGATTCGGCGCTCAATGGAAAACGAATTTTTATCGAAATGCTCAAAGATTGAAGGACTTATTGCCGATTTTGAATATGAAGATTGATGTATTAGCCCCGTTTATCGGGGCTTTTTTTTGAAACATAAACTCAAACACAAAATACACAGTGATGAAAAACAAAAGTTTGGTATCAATCAACGATCTGAGCAAGGATGAGATATTCAGGGTACTCGACCTTGCCGAAGAGTTTGAAAGAAATCCTATTCAGCGAATCATGGAAGGGAAAGTGGTGGCTACGCTTTTTTTTGAACCGTCGACCCGAACCAGCTTAAGTTTTGAAAGCGCAGTGAACAAGCTGGGTGGACGGGTAATTGGTTTTTCGGAGACATCAACCAGTAGCGTATCCAAAGGTGAAACCCTAAAGGATACCATCCTTACCGTAGCCAACTACTCCGACCTGATAGTCATGCGCCATCCCATTGAGGGTAGCGCACGCTATGCAAGCGAGGTCTCGCCTGTTCCCATTGTTAATGCCGGCGATGGCGCCAACCAGCATCCAACCCAAACCCTACTCGATTTATACTCGATCCGTAAAACGCAGGGCAAACTCGACAACCTGAAGATTGTAATGGTAGGCGACCTAAAGTATGGCCGTACCGTTCACTCGCTCCTAATGGCCATGAGCCAGTTTAACGCCTCGTTTACCTTTATTTCACCCGCCGAGCTCCGAATGCCCCAGGAGTACAAGATGTACCTCGACGAACTCGGTTTAAAGTATGAGGAGCATACCGATTTAGCCGAAAACATTAAGGATGCCGATATTGTTTACATGACCCGGGTACAGCGTGAACGTTTCTCCGACCCCATGGAGTACGAAAAGGTTAAAAACGCTTACATACTCCGAAATGGCATGCTCGAAGGCACAAAACCAAACATGCGGGTACTGCATCCGCTCCCCCGTGTGAACGAAATCAACACAGATGTTGATGAATCGCCAAAGGCATACTATTTCACCCAAGCCCTGAATGGCGTTTACACCCGTATGGCAATTATGGCTCTCATTTTAGGTTTAAAAAAGTAAAAGTATAGCGATATGAAGGACAAGAAACATCTGAGCGTTAGCGCCATCGAGAATGGAACAGTAATTGACCACATACCGGCGCAAAACCTGTTTAAGGTTATAACCATCTTAGGCCTCGATAGGATACCAAACCAAATAACCTTTGGAACTAACCTTGAAAGTAAACTACTCGGTAAAAAGGCTATTGTAAAAATTGCCAACAAGTACTTTGAGCGCGACGAAATAAACCGAATAGCACTTGTTGCACCTCATGCAAAACTTAACATTATCAGGAACTACGAGGTGACTGAGAAAATGCTGGTTGAAGTACCCAACGATATTGCTGGCATTGTAAAATGCGTCAACCCCAAATGCATCACCAACGACGAAAAGGTTACCCCAAAATTCAAGGTGGTTGATAAGAATGGCGTATCGCTAAAATGCCATTACTGCGAAAAGATTACCGACCAGGAACACATGGAATACCTCTAAACACAAAAAAGCCCCAGTTGCGGGGCTTTTTTGACCTGATACCCGTTATGAGATAGAGATCTGACGAACGGGTTTAACCTTGGCTTCTTCCTTTTTGGGGATGATAATGCTCAATATTCCGTCCTTGTACGACGCTTTAATCTTATCGGTGTCTGCGGTATCGGGTAACGTAAACGACCTCTTGAACGAGGAGTAGCGGAACTCACGACGCATTACCTTTTCGTCCTTGCGCTCCTCCTTAACCTCTTTTTCGCTGGATATCTCCAGCACGTTATTGTTCAAGTCAACCTTAAAATCCTTCTTGTCGAACCCCGGAGCAGCCACCTCGATGGTGTAATCATCCTTCCCCTCCTTGATGTTTACCGAGGGAATGGTTTCACTCTCGCTATCGTCAAAGAAACGGCTGATGAAATCATCCCCAAAGAACTCATCTACCAGGCTTGGTAGAGTGCTTCTGCGACGTAACATTGGCATCATAGCTTTACCCTCCCTTTTTTTGGTTAGACATCAATGCTTTCACCTATCCTTTTTCAAACCCCATGCCAGCAGTGTTTTTATGTCATTTTTTCACCACACAAGGCAAACACAAGACAATTTGTCGCAAAGAATGTTGTAGATTTGACGTTAAACCGAGCGGTACGAACCTGAAACATTCATAGCACAAAAAATATGACCCCATTTTTAAAAATCATTTTGTAAAGGTGTTATAAATGCCAATATATTGATGTAAAGCCTCCTTGCGAATTGCGGCATGAAACGTGTCGGATTGCAGGACCCTGTTTATACCCACAGTAACTACACTACAAGACTGGATGAAATACCTGACAATCAAATGAAACCGGCTTGCTCAATGATTGCGAGCTGTCACTATTTTTGTGTACATAGTTAGCTTTTTACAAATTAAATCGATCATTTTGAACGTGCGTCAGGGATGGGTGCATAAGCGTCTCAATAAAGGTATTAACTCTCTGAAACCCGTCGTTTCTTTTCTTATAAAACGCAAATGGTCTATTTCAGTTACATTGACTAATCAGAAACTCCTGATATCCCAGGGAATACGGTTATTTCGTTTTGGCCGGTTTGTAATCCCAATATGTTTTTTGGAAGAAATGTGAAAAGGGAATATCATTATTAAAACAAAAATACGACATAAAAGGTTCGAAAATCCGTTCAGGATGGATAATGCTTAAATATCTTGGGCAAAGCAGAATCGTGAGATTTGAAACTCTAGACTACGCGCAACTACGACATTAGGTTAAAAAAATTTAAAAAGCAGAACTTCTTTAACTTCAAAAGAGTTAAAATAAAATGCGTTATAATCAAACCAAAAAGAATTATCATCATACATAAGCATAAAACCACTTAACATATTTTGAAAGAGTTTCTTTTATCGACGGGTTGGCTGATTTAATTGGTAGCAGGAAATTTGCAAGAATATGCCGAATGCATAAATAAAATACATTTTGACCCATATAGAGCCAAATAAACAGTTGATGAACAAGCATTTGAACAGTTAGTTTCTCGATTTTAGCTATACATGAAAATTATTAGCAAAAGCAAAAAAGATTGGGAACTTTTTGGAACACTTGCACATGATAATAATGAAACAGTATCCAAAAAGCATGCGGCCTTAATGAAAAAATTTCATAATCAAGGTACATTAAGGACAAGTATCGAACATATTATTGAAACACCGTTCTTTGTTAATTCTGAACTTACAAGTCTCATCCAGATAGCTGATTTATGCAGCTATTCATTAAGGCGATATTTTGAAAACAACAAATTTGATCTATTAAACAGAATTCAAAGTCGATTTGATAGACAAAATGGAAAGATAGTTGGCGTACGTCACTTTACTATACAAATTGTAAATGTATGTTCTGTGCCCCTTAAAGTTACTGGTAACTCATGGGGTTGATAACGACTTTCTACATTATTAATACCCGTTCACCTCAAGCGCTTTTTGGTAGTGCTGCTAGTTAATTTCGTAAACATACTCATTGTTCCTGCGCTGGTATCTTAAAGGATTTAATAGGTCAAACTCCCAAAACTCCTGCGTGTTGAGCTCCAGCGTATCGTCAAAAATAACTATTACTTTATCTACTGCACATCTACTAACTCCATTATATACGAATTTTTGCGGCCCCCTATTTTACCAGGTTGTTGTATGCCTTTTGCATATTCTCAACGGTAAATGAATTTTCAAGTCTTTTCCCCAACTTTATCATCCCTTCGGCTGATACCTCTTTTGGGGTATTGGGTTCTTGTTGCAAGGGTTCATTCTCGCAGCCGTAAAAAACAGCTGCCAACATTAACAAATACAGTAAAATAGCTGATTTACGATAGATAGATAGACTTTGATTTCATGGAATACAAAATTTAAAAATTAACCAATCAGATTAAAACTTAACAATAAACTCGATAAAACAAAAACAAAATCAATTTACTTAAGCAATAAGATTTTTTTTACCATAGGCATTTACATTTTAAAGATTACACTTTAAAAAATATCCAATTATTGTTTAATTGCATTCAAAAACAAATATACAAATATTGAACAAAACACATAAGCCCCCACTTCAAGAGAATGAGAAAAAGCAATCAATCCTGCGTTAAAATGCCCAAGTTAGTACCATTACAAAAGGTGAAATTATGCGAGCCAACTATGTATTAACATTTTTTTGTAACTTTTGCGTGAATTTGCCATGGAAAAAATGAGCCCAAACAGCCAAAACAATAACGACTACGATAAATGGGATGGTTTTGATCCCAACACCTTGTTACCCTTAATTTACCAGAACGAGAGCAGCATATACCTTATTCAAAATTTCAAAATTGTTTTTGCAAACCCGAGTTTTAGCAAACTTACTGGCTATACACCAGATGAACTCAACAAAATCCTTTTCCTGGATGTAGTTCACCCCAAGGATAGGAAGCTTATTAAAATCCTTTTTAATAACGATTTTGCCGAAATACGCAAACATACATCAAACAGCTTTACCTTAAGAATCTTAACCCGCTACAACGAGTTAAAATGGATAAAAACCATTTTTTCCATAATTTATTGGCAGGGATCGCCTGCGCTCCTTTGTACCAGTTACGACATAACCCTGCAAAAGGAAGCGGAAGAGAGCATGGCCAACCAGGAGCAGAACCTGAGCATGCTCGTGAACGCCTTTGGCGACTTAGTGTTTATTGTTAACCACAACTACAACATTGTTCAAATAAATAACGCTGTCCTGAATGCACTTGGGTACCAGGAGCACGAGATACTGCTTGAGTCGTTTGTGAAGCTCCATGCCGAGAGTGAAAGAGGAATAGCTATAACCTCGCTAATGGAAGTATTTGATGGCGACCGCAAACTTTACATCACTGAGTTTGTGCGAAAAAACGGAAATCCACTCCCTCTTGAGGTTAGAATGATAAAGGGTTACTGGCGCAAGCGCGATGTTGTATTTGTAATTGCGCGTGATATTACTGAACGCATTGAGGCCGAAGCGGCTATAAAGCAATCGGAAGAAAAGTTCTTCAAAGCATTCAATTCCGGTGCTGTAATGATGACCATTAGCACCCTTAACGAGGGCATATACATTGATGCAAACAGAGCGTTTTTGGAAAAGGTAGGATACGATTACTCTGAAGTTATTGGGCAAAAATCATCGGAACTTAAAATATTTAAGCAGATTGATCGGCGCAATGAGCTGATTGATGCTGTAAAGTGGGAGAACAAGGTCGATAAAATTGAAGTGGAGATTGTTAATAAAAAGGGTGAAACCTTTACAACGCTTCTATCAGCTGAGATTATCAACATACAGGGAACCGATTGCTTGCTTATTGCCATGAGCGATATAACTTACCGCAAACAGATTGAGGAAGAGCTTGCCCGTAGTAGAGCACAGCTAAGAGGCACAATTGACAATTTACCTTTTATTGCATGGCTCAAGGACAGCAAATGTGGCTATTTGCTTGTAAATAAAAAGTTCACCAACCATTTTGGAATCACCGATGATCAAATTTTGGGCAAGGTAGATACTGAACCTTGGCCCTCACCACTTCTCGATACTCTTAAGCAGAAGGAAAGCGAGGTGCTAAAAAGCAAGCAAACTGCCAAATGGGAGATTCGTGAGGGTGAACGCAGAATTGAGGAATGGTGGGAGTTTCAGTTAACACCTGTGTTTAATGTGAACAAAAAGGTAATTGCCATTACTGGAATAGCGCGTAAAATAACCGACCAAAAAATCAACCAAATAAAAATCCAGAAACACCTCGACCGACAAATACTACTAACCAAAGTTTCATATATTTTTAACACAAACCAACCCTTCGCAAAGCAAGCAAACGAATCGTTAAACCTTATTGTAAGCGAAATTGGCTTAAGAAAAGTTTTTATTCTTATTGGCAACGAAAGCGATTTTGAAGTATTTTCCTGTTGTTCAACCTCTGCCTACTATTTGGTTGAACCCCTAAAAACCTACTATGCCGACAACTATCCCAGCATCACATCACATTTTCAGCAGGAAAACAAAATTATCTATGACATATCAGGCTCTTCCATGCCCACTTATAGCAGCCTGAAAGAATTAACCGGCAGCCAGCACTTACTGCTTTTTCCAATTCGGGTAAAAGAGAAATGCCAAGGCATTTTTGCTGTTGATTACCCCTACGGCAATAAGGTTAAGGCCGCCGACGACAGGGATTTTCTTTTAACCATGTCAAATATCCTATCAGCCTCATACGAATCGCACCTGAATGAGGAACAGCTCCGTAAAGCCAAGGAACTTGCCGAACAGGCAAGCCAAGCCAAGGAACGCTTCCTATCAACCATGAGCCATGAAATCCGCACTCCAATGAATGCCATTATTGGCATGGCAAACCTGTTAATCGACGAAGATCCGAAACCCGAGCAAGTTGAGAACTTAAACTCACTGAAATATGCAGCCGAAAATCTCCTTTCGCTCTTAAACGATATTCTGGATTACAGTAAAATTGAAGCCGATAAGCTCGATTTGCTGCAATCCAACGTTGACATCAACGATTTGTACAAAGGGCTATACAGCATTTTTGCTAAAATGGCATCGAGCAAGGGTTTAACCCTTACCTATACTATTGACGCCAATATTCCTAACCCGCTACTGGGCGACAGGGTTCGCTTAAACCAGGTGCTTACCAATCTTATTGGGAACGCCATTAAATTCACCGAAAAGGGTGAGGTTAAATTCTCAGCGGGGCTTGTGGGAAAAACCGATCGGAACGCCACCATCAAGTTTACCGTTTCCGATACCGGCATAGGAGTTCCTAAAAACATGCAGGTTGACATTTTTAACGAGTTCACTCAAGTACATGAGGGTAAACATAGGGCATCAGGCACAGGCTTGGGTTTAGCCATATCGCAACGGCTTGTTAAGCTCATGGGAGGTGAAATAGCCCTTGAAAGCGACGAAGGCAAGGGTGCATCTTTTTATTTCACCATAACATTTAACCTCGGCAAGGCGCAACCCACGGAAGAACTCCAAGAAGTTACCATTAAACCCGGCAAATACCGTGTTCTCATTGTTGAAGATAACGAATTGAACACATTAATAGTTGAACGTTTCCTTACTAACTGGGGCATTGAGGTTGACCATGCCAACAATGGCCGCGAGGCCTTAGAGCATTTAGCCGAAAATGATTTCGATTTAATCCTTATGGATTTAGAAATGCCCGAAATGGACGGATACGAGGCTGCCCAAGCCATCCGCAAATTCGACAATAAGACCAAAGCCTCCATACCTATTATTGCCCTCAGCGCTTCGGCTTTGCTCGATGTGCAACAACGAATTTTTGGTATTGGCATGAACGATTTTGTTCTTAAACCGTTTAAACCCCAGGAATTGAAACAAAAGCTGGCCAAATATCTGGATAAATAACTGAATGTATGAGTAAAGAACTAATCCTACTGACTGCAATTGCAGCCATAACGCTTACTTCTAAGGCACAAGTAAAGATTTCGATCCAAGTGCACCAGCCAATTGGAAGCATGGCCAAACTATCGCGTTACGAGGGGAAAACCCAGGTTGAAATAGACTCGTGCAAGCCAAAACCCGATGGAATCTATTCGTTCAATATACCCGAAGCTTCTCCTAAAGGAATTTATAAAGTAAATATTGGTAAAGGATCATCGCTCGATTTTATAGTAGCCAACGATAGCTTAATTTGGTTTGAAACCTACTCGTTTGCCGTTGAGGATAGCTTAAAGGTAAAACAATCAAATGATAATGAAATTTTCATAAACTTCCGTAGGCTCCGGCAAAATGCCGAACAAAGGATGTGGCTCATTGAATCGCTTCGCAAGTATTATCCTGAACCATCGATTTTTAGCCAGATGCTTGACAATGAGCATCAACGCATAGCCTTTGACCTTTACATGCAGGGTAACAATCTCGCCTCAAATGCAAGCAGCACCCTGGTTTCCAGCGCAATCCGTCTTGAGCTAACTCCACAGGTGGTTGCCCAAGGTAATGCATGCACCCGAAAGAAAGAACTATCCGATGCCTGGTGGCAAGGCATTGACCTCACTAATCCCGATATACGTTTCTTGCCCAAAATCACAACCCGTTTATGGGATTACCTGGAAAACCTGCTATGCGAGGGCAGCTACACCAAGGAAGAGCAGGACTCTGTTCTATCGGAATACATCCAGAAGTTATTTAGCCTACCCATGCATGCCGACATTAAGACATTCTTGCTTAACTCCTTATGCAACGGCTTTGCCGAATCGGACTACTACATAGTAATATCTACCTTAAAGCAGCTAAGCGAAAACAGCATCTGCCCTGTGTTTAACGAACCAGAACTCAAAACAAAGCTTATCCTTGAAACAGAATTAATGCCTGGTAAAAAGGCATTCAACTTCACATTTAAGCCAGTGGGTCAGAAAAAATCGTTTAAGCTATCAAATATCACCTCAAAATATACGCTAGTTGTATTCTGGTCGGTTTGGTGCCCTCACTGCACCGAAAGCATACCACAAATCTACAATACTTACAAGCAATACCAAGGAAAAGGGTTTGACGTTGTAGCAATTTGCATTGACGACGAAGAAATTGCTTTTCACGATTTTATCAAACAAAATAAATTGGATTGGAAAAATATTCGAATACCCTATGATAGCAATAGCAAGGTGATATTAAGGTACAATGTGGACGAAACGCCCAAAATGTTTTTGATTGACCGTAATTTGAATATTGTTTCGCGTCCCTCAACGCCTGAACACGTAAAAGTTTTTCTTGAAAAGAACCTGTAATTTGCTATACAGAAGTTCCATGAACTAACAAATTGAAGTTGGCTAATAAAAAGGCGCAGTCGGAAATATTTTTAAAGGAATTGAACGGAATGATTCGGAATGATTCAGAATAAACGGAATATGATGGTGTTAGAGGAGTCTAAAACGTGAACCGTGAGCTACTAAACAGAATTGAACAACTATCTACACCCCCTGTCATTCCGAGCATTTGCAAGTAATCTCTTTCGAGTATGCCGTTCCTAGCCCCGTAGGGGCTAAATATTTGTAACTCCATGGCTACAACTAAGCGTATAGCGATGCACGCAAGGCTTTTCACAAAGAGCAATGCTGAAGGGTTGCATCGCAAAGGTAAAGCATTGCAAAGAGAGGTTTCAAGAAAACCGCTTAAAAGGAATAAAGGATTAAAGGCACAAAGAGATGCATCGGCGGAGTCTATCCCGATATGTCGGGACTCAGCATGATATGAAGGCAGAACTCTGTTTTTACTAACAACCAACAATTGTCAACTATCAACAAAATTACTTTCAAAACGTTACGCAGTGTAAATTTAAACAATCCAAGCGCCCTGAATTAACAAACTCATCGAGGCTAAAAAAATAGGAATACAGTAAGCTTATTGAGGAGATTAGTCAATAGGAACACAATAAATTATATAATTATCTAGAAAATCCCGATTTATCAAAATCTTTCATTCCGAAGTTTCGAAATAATTAGATTTTATTAGTCGATTCTTCAATTGTTTTTTCACTTAACGAATTTGAATAAACATACGTTACAAGAAAAGAAAAAAGCCCACCTATGTGGGCTTTCATATCAACTAAGAACAACATTCTACTCAAGGTAAGTGTAGCCATAAAGGCCTGAACGGTAGTTCGACAGGAACTCCTTCCCCTCCTTGGGCGAAATAACCCCAGCCTTAACGGAACTGGTAACCCAGGTCTC
>DSBV01000124.1 GCA_011045955.1 Bacteroidales bacterium
TCATCATCTATCTCGCTGTCTGCTACCGTTTCATAAACGGCATTATCTTTAATGCGTGTGACAAAACCTGTTTGTGACAACGTGAACTTCTCAAATGCTTTATAGTCATTGTACCCCTTGTCAAAAACATAGATCGTGTTCGCATCGTGCTTGAGCTTGTCTAGCAACAGCGCTTGAGAACCAAACCATTTTGGGCACAGCTTCATCTACATGTATTACTGAGTGAAGCTTTATGCCGCCCTTCTTTTTCCCGTTCAGCGGATTTCGCCCAACACATTTTAGGATTTCCTTAAAAAGGCTGATGGTTGAGCTGTCAACAATCTCTAACTGTTTACTTATCACGTCCTTAATCCTGCTGTCCGAGATAACATGACCATGCTTCTTAAGAAGCTCATGGTAGATATTTCCAAAAACATCCGCATCTCGCCGTTTGTTGGCATCTGAAAGCGTACTTCTCCTGGGGATATGATTGAGCTGAAAATGTTTGGTTTTACCGGATAATCCGAGCATGGCTCCGCTTACCTCGCGTAAGGATGCGCATTTGGCAAACGAGCAGAACAGCATGCTTATCAGGTGGTCCTTAGTCTTGAATTTCTTTACGTATCGATCGGAATCGAACTTTTTCGTGCTGGAGGTGATGATTCTGGGGTCAATTAAAGAAATCAGCTGTCCGAAAACCGAGATGCCAAAAAAATGTGTACTTTTATCCATAGCAGTTAAATGTTGGTGATAAAACAAAACTACTAGAAAGAGCTGGGAGTTCCTTATGGGCTCCCTTCTCTTATATTTTTATCGGACAATAATGATAATAAATATTTGTCAGTTTTCGACTTAACTAAAAAATCCTTAGTTTTGAGAAAACCATAAAACCAATTCTATGAGGAAGTTAATACTACTTGCTGCAATTCTGTTTACCGTTACGGAATTATTTGCCCAGCAAACCAGCGATGCCAAAAACGCTGAAAAATTAAAATCGGGTTGGAACGTTGGAGGGTTACCCGTAGTAGCCTACGATACCGACCTGGGCTTTGAGTATGGCGCCTTGGTGAATCTGTTCCACTATGGCGATGGAACCATTTACCCCAAGTACAAGCATAATATTTATGCAGAGGTTTCCCGTTTTACAAAGGGCAGCGGAATAAACCGTTTGTTTTACGATTCAAAATATGTTATTCCTGGACTCAGGGTAACTGCCGATCTTTCGTATTTAACTGACAAGATGTATGATTTTTACGGTTTTAACGGTTACGAGTCGGTTTTTAACATAGATTGGTCAGATGATGAGAGTGCTGATTACCGCAGCCGGGCATTCTATAAGTACGATAGGAAATTGCTAAGGTTTACAACTGACTTGCAAGGGAAGCTTAAAAACGAAAAGTTTGGGTGGGTTGCCGGTATAGGCTTGTATGATTTTAAAATTGATACGGTTGATGTTGACAAGCTGAATAGAGGAAAAGATGAAGCCGATAGGCTTCCCTATGTGGGAGGTGGGCTTTACCAGCGCTACATTAACTGGGGATTGATTGGTGACGATGAAAAGAATGGTGGATTTGTTACCTACCTGAAGGTTGGTGCGGTTTACGATACCCGCGATAACGAACCCAATCCTATGAGAGGGATGTGGGCTGAGGCTGTTATTACCTATGCCCCCTGGTTTTTAGGCATTGGAAGTAGCTACCAGCATGCAAAGCTGAGTATTATCCACCGCCAGTATTTCACACTAGTTCCCGAGAGGCTATCTTTTGTTTACAGGCTGGGTTATCAGGGCACGCTCTTTGGCACATGCCCTTTCTACCTGCAACCTAACATGACCACAATTTTCCTGAGGGGTGCAACCAACGAGGGACTTGGAGGAGCAAAGAGCCTAAGAGGTATTATTCGTAACCGCGTGGTTGGTGACGGAATTGCCTACGGCAACTTTGAAATGCGCTGGAAGTTCGCTCGCTTCCATTTCATCAATCAAAACTTTTACCTTTCGCTTAACGCTTTTGTCGATGGTGGACAGGTAGTTAAAAAGGTTGATATAGAGGTTCCAACTATTAACGAGTTCGGGTATAGTCATACCGATTACTTTAGTAATGAGAAGGAAAAGTTACACACCAGCTGGGGGCTTGGCCTTCGCATAGTTATGAACCAGAACTTTGTAATTGCAGTTGACCATGGTAGAGCAATGTCAAAGGATGATGGATTGTCAGGAACCTATATTGGGCTTAACTTTTTATTCTAGTTCCCTACTGAAAGTTTAAAGCCGGCTTAAAGCCGGCTTTTTTATTGAAAGGTTTTTAGTAACTCGCCTATAGCAAATCCAAGGTAATTCCCCACGGCATAGCCAATAATTCCAATCGTTATCCCCGATAGAATTACTTTTCGATTGTTAATTGCTGCAGCAACAACCGGAACAAATGGAGGCGAACAAATTAGTGCTGTGGAGGTAATAATGGTGGTATCGGCATCAACCTTAAATATCTTTCCTAAAACAACCTGAAGGAATATCGAACCAAATACTGCAAGGGTGATATATCCAAATAACCCGGGTGTTAAGCCAGCAAACCGGCTTATATCGGCCATGGAAGCTACAACCACGCTAAATATCAGTATGAGGTACATGCCCGATTCATAGGTTTTTTTAATGGTGTTTATCTTTTTAAAAGTTGAAGCTACAATGCTTAATGTGGTAATGGTAAGTATTACAACCACAACCTGGCTATTTTTAGGCACCAGCAGCGATAAACCTCCAGCAATGGCGAAAATAAGAATAGCTAAACCGTATGCTTTTAGCAAGGGGTAAAATATTTCACGCTTGAAAATTCCCCAGAATGGGTCGCTACCGTTTGTGTACTCAACTTCCTCAAGGCTGTCATTCTTAAAAGCAGGCAAGAAAAGCGAAAAGAATTTTTTCCCAACAGTCATTAAAAAAGCAAGGAATATTGTGGAAATTATCATGTCGTAGGTATGGGTAAGAATATAAACATCGGGGTCAACATTTAGCATCATTTTAAGCGAAGCCAGGTTGGGAGTTCCCCCTGTGTAAACGCCAATGAGCATTCCGCCTACTTTCCATAAATCAACCATCCCCTTGCCCATGAAAATAAAGTAACCGGCAATCACAATTGTAACTATCGATGTGATTCCGATTAATAGCGATACCGTGGTTTTTCCTGCCATGCTTTTCCATTGCTTCAGGTTTGAGGAGAAGAGCAATAAAGGAATGGCAAGCGGAATAGTTATGGTAGTTAAGGTATCCTGAATCCCTCCGGCCCATTCGGGTAAAATCCCAATGTTACCCATTATTAACCCTACCAAGTATGCAATGAATACAGCCCCCAATTTGTTGACAAAAGGAAACCTGTGGCATAGGTGAAGTATAACAAACGGAATTAATAAGTAGAATAAAACTAGTAAAATTTGACCCATTGTAAATTGATTTTAAAACTGGCAGTAAGTATAACTATTTTTTAAAAACTGTTGATAATTAAATACAAACTTTCAGATTGCATAATTAACATTTTTTAATTAACTTGGCTTGATTTTTTATATAGTTAAGAATAAAGATGCAGAAAATGAGGTTGTTTTGCTTTTCGGCGTTGCTAATTCTTTTTGCAACCACTACTCAGGCAAAGGGTCAAACCCCTGTTTCCAACTATAACAAAGACCTTGCCGACTCCCTTGGAGTCGATGAGCATGGCATGAAGTGGTATGTGATGGTTATGCTTAAGACTGGTACAAAACAGATAAAAAGTCGCGATTCGCTCCAGTGGCTATATAAGGGCCATGTTGACGCAATAAATGAGATGACAAGCCGCGGAACTCTTATTGTTACTAGGCCAATGGGTAAGAATGATAAAAACTTCAGGAGTTTTTTCATACTTAACACCAGCAAAACCGATGAGGCGCAAAAGTTGATGAACGATAATCCTGCAGTGAAATTCGGATTGTTCGATGCGGAGTATTTCTTTTGGTATGGCCCCGCTGCTTTGCCTACATACAAGCGTTTTCAACCCATGGTTGAGGTTAAAAAGCCTTAGGGTAAAATTAGGGCTAAAGCATCACCTTTACTTCTTAAGTTACACTCGTCCAGTATTGCCGGTGCAGTAAACAGGGTATCCTGCTCATCCGTAATAGCTTGACCCTTAACCAGAATACAAGCGGAACCTGAAAAAAGGTGTTTTTCCCCTCTGCTTAGTTCAAATAGCTCGGCATTTCGGATAAGGGTTCTCAGTTTACGGATCGAAAGTTCGCTAAATTTTTCGTTTTGTTTAAGAAGTTCCAAAGCAATATCGGCGGAAGCACATAATGTCAGCAATCGTTTTGTTTCAGGGAACTTGCTGGTAAGCAGCTTTATGGTTGAAGTGTTAATTTTGATCAGTGTAACTGGGGTCTCAGCGGTAAAGGTGTAACGTAGCCTTGATGATAAGAGCCACTCGTATGCCCCAAAAACATCCGAAATTTCCTTTACACCAGTAAGAGTATCGGATTCATAGTAGTTTGCCGTGCCATTGATGATTATAAAAATACCATCGGGCTCGGAGCCCTGTTTGGCAATGACGCTCCCTTCAGGGTAAATTTTTAGCAGTCCTTTGCTGATAAGGAATTGCTGGGCATCTTTGGATAGATTTTTTAAGCCAGGAGTATTCCTTAAAGCAGCAGCTACCTTTAACTCAGTATTTTCTTTCAGTGAGGTGTCAATTAGCTGTTTCATTGAGGCGTGGATGTATGCCTGTATTCGTTCCACTTCATCGGGCTCCAGGCGTCCTTGTTTCTTTAAACGCTCTAACATTTCCTCCTGTTGGTTTAGAAGTGAGCGCGAGGCAAGTAAGGTTTCAATACTCCGGCATATATCTGGGTATTTCTCACGTAGATTTCGGAGGAAGGTTTGCCCGGTAATGCGATTCTCGTTTAGTTCGTCCTCAAGGGCGCTAAGCAGTTCAGTTTCTTTTGACGATTCAGCCCCCCCTATAGAGAAGCCAATAATTAGGCTTGAAAGCGATTTTTGGTTCTCTTCCTGAGCAGCTACAAAGGTTCTGGCGCAATCGTAACTCAATGCCAACCGGTTTAGGAATTTACGTTTCCAAATTCTACCAACTAACGGGAGATTCTGAAGCTTAGCTATTGTCTTGGGTGTAGTCCAAATATTTTCGATATTCTGACGAGTTGAAAGGGGAATTTTTCCGCCATAATCGAGCAGGGCATCAATTTGGTCGGAGAGTAGGTTTACCCCTTCGGAGCTAAGCATGCCCATGCTGAATTGTCGCCAATAACTCTCCTTCTCTTTCTGCAGCAGACGTTTACGGGTTTCTGCAATGGTATCCTCCAAATTAAAGTGTTGAGGTTTTTCCTCCACCGAATCCACATCAATAAGGAAACTTGATACCTTGTCCCAATCGGCACCCGACATGTATCGATTTTCTTTGAGCTTTTCAATTTCTTTTTCACCACTGAGTCTTATTTGTTGTAGCGATTGCATCATAAGGCCTGCCTTAATATCGCCAATCTTGGAGAGGCCAAACTTATCAATAAGCCATCGTACCGTTGTGGCGTTTATAAGTGAAGTCAGAATAACAATACCGGCAGTTAGGGAGAGTAACTGGTTTCGGGGTTCTAAAGGAATTCGGCTATCGATGGCAACAATTAGCGTTAAGGCAAGCGCTACAGCGCCCCTTAGGCCACCCCACCATAGTACAATTGAATCTTTAAAGGCTATACCATAACCAATTCGGCGCATCAGGGGGTAGAAAACGTAGATGGTTCCCAGGCGTGCAATATGAATGGTTATATAGACCAGTAGCAAAACTTTCAGGTCGCTTATGGTGTAGTTAACCTGCTGTGCAATTACTACACCAACAATTATAAAAATAAGGGTGTTGGCAATAAATGCTGCCAGCTCCCAGAACTCGTGAAGGAAGTGAGTAACCTCAGGGCTAACTTTTGTTTTACCTGGCCCTGCCATGGATATACCCAACGTTACCACAGCAATAACACCCGAAACGTGTAACACCGATTCGGCAAGGTAAAACGACAGGTATGCAGCTCCAATCACTACAGTAATCTCTATTAACGCATCGTTAAATACTTTCTTAAGCCACGAAAGTATTCCCCAACCGATGACTGCCCCCACAAGCACCCCGCCTAACGAAACCCTCAAAAAATTAACAAACGCATTACCACCTGCTGCTTCGCCTGTAATTAGTCCGAAAATGGTCATAAATATAACGATTGCAGTGCCATCGTTAAGCATCGACTCGCTTTCGGTTATGGTCGATAGCCGTTTGCTTGCGCCAACCTCTTTCAGTATAGCAACCACTGCCACGGGGTCGGTTGCGCTAATTATTGTTCCAAATAGGAAAGCAAGAAGGAATGTCCATTCATTTAAACCAATACCCAATGATTTAATGAGCAACAAGGCAAAGGCAGTGATAGCGATTGCAACCAAAATTCCAGGTACTGCAAGGATAAGGGCATTTGCCAACGATTTCTTAAAAGTGTGGATATGCAACGCATATGCAGCTTCAAATATCAGGGTGGGTAAAAAAAGGTACAGAATTAAGTGCGGGTCGATATTCCCTGCCCATTGAACGGCTTGCCCAACCATATCCAAACCTATGGTTTGCATGATATCAAACCGCGTTAGTATACCAAGAGTAAGTCCAATGATTAAAAGAATGATTGTATAGGGTAATGGTACTTTGCTAAATAGGTGGCGGGTAGCTGTTCCTATAAACAGCGAAAGGACAATGAAAAGGAAAGGTGCAAGGTTTAACCCATGCCCTTCATGTGAGCTTTCGGTTACTTCACCTTGGTTTTCATTTACCGAAGTCATATTGGTTGAATGTACAGCCTCGGTTTGACTCTTGATACTATCGTTTTTAACATGCTCTTTTTGTATGGCAAACCCCAGATTTAGGTTTAGGGCTAATATTGTCGATAGAATAAGCAATCTTTTCATACCAAATGAATATTTTAAGCAATTTACGAAAAAAGGAGTGCGAGTCAAATTTTTGTTTAAATCAACACCATTCTATTTAGATAGTTAGGAATAGTTTCCATATTAGGCAGTTTTGGTTACATTTTGAAACAAAAATTAAGGAATGGGTAAAAAAATGTTAAAAAATATGTGATGGGGTGATAAATATTTGATTAATTTGGCAGCCAGATTTTAAAAACATAAATACTAAAAAACTGATAATTTCTTATGGAAGTTTTACTTGGTAACATTTACTTTTGGATTGTTATTGCATACTTTGCAATAGTAGTGGGGGTATCGTTTTTAACCCGTAAAGTGGCATCGCGTTCAGTTGCCGATTACTTGGTAGCAGGCCGGAACCTGGGAATTTTACTGTGTTCAGTGGTAGTTGCAGCCGAATGGCTAGGCGGTATGAGCACCATTGGGGTAAGTGAAAAAGCTTTTAATAAGCTCTCATTTGAACCCATACTCTATAATATTGCCACTTCTCTTGGTATGATTATCATTGGATTTACAGTTGCTAAGCATTATAGGAGGAATAATGTGCACACGGTTAGCGAAATGCTTGAGCATCTTTTTGGCATACATGCTAAAAGGGTTTCGGCAATTGCATTTCTCATTGCATACATAACGTTGGCATACGTTCAGCTGCAAACTGCCACCAGCGTTATGAGTTCAATATTTCAAATTGATTGGCTTTATGCTGTAATTATTGCTGCTGGTGTAATAACCCTTTATACCTACATTGGAGGAATGCATGCGCTTGCCATAACTTCAGTACTGCATCTGGTTGTTATGTTTTTAGGCCTTGGCACCGCAGTTGTAATTGGAGTTGTTAAAATTGGAGGTTTTGCACTTCTACAGGAATTGCTTGCCGCTAAGGGTGCAGTAGGTAATATCTACAATCCTTTTGGCGTTAGTTTTAACGAGGCTTTTAGCTTGCTACTTGGTGGTGTTCTTGGCGGAATGGCCGCTCAGGCAAGTATACAACCAATTTTTGCTGCCAGAACACCCGAAGTTGCCAAAAAAGCATCAATTCTATCTAGTGCCTATATTGCTCCATTTGGTATTATGAGTGCAATTCTGGGCTTAATTGCTGCTACAGGTAAATTTGAAATAGGTGCAAACATTGAAGGATTCACAGCAAAAATTGCCTTGACTAATCTATTGGTAAACCCTGAGTTCATTCATCCTATCCTTGGTGGATTAGCATTGGCAGGTATTCTTGCTGCTATTCTTTCTACTGTTGGGCCTGTAAATTTTGCAGTAGTAACCATTGCTACAAAAGATATTTACCATGGTTTTATCAACCCTGAGGCCGATGAGAAAAAGGTACTGCAAATTGCTCGCCGCCTGGTTATCATTGTTAGCCTTATTACAATTCCACTAGCATACTATTTCAAGGCTGGCGTGCTCGATTCAGCTTATGTAAGCTATGCAATTCGTGCTATTGGAGCAATTGTAATTATTTCCGGTATATATTTCAGAGGATGGATTGACGTGTTTACTGTAAAACTTGCATTTATTGGCGGCACATTAGCAGTGTTTCTATGTATTGTAGCCAATAAGTTGGGTTGGTTCTACCTCGATAAAACCTATGGTGCAGTTCTATTCACCATGTTATCAATACTTGTTGGATTTGTTAGAAGAAAATTTTTTATGAAAGCTTAAAAATTATAGTCTGATGCAACAAGGACCTCTGTTTGGGATTAAAGTTCTTGAATTGGCCAACGTATTGGCAGGGCCAAGTGTAGGTGTTGCTTTAGCAGAAATGGGGGCTACGGTTATTAAAGTTGAGAATCTTCAAACCAATGGCGATGTAACCCGTACCTGGAAATTACCTACCGAAGACCAGCAAATCGATATCTCAGGGTACTTTAGCTGTGTGAATTGGGGAAAAAAATCATTAGCCCTTGATCTATCTGCTCCTGAGGGCTTAAGTGTTGTTTATGGTTTGACTAAGGTTTGTGATATTGTTCTGGCCAGCTATAAACCTGGCGATGCTGAAAAGTTAAAGGTTGATTACAACACCTTGAAACAGCATAATAAAAAGATTATTTATGCGCAAATTACCGGATACGGATTAAATAACAAAAGGGCTGGTTACGATGCCATTATTCAGGCCGAAAGCGGTTTTACCTACATGAATGGTGAGCCCGATAGCCAACCCGTTAAGATGCCAGTAGCTTTAATGGATGTGCTTGCTGGTCATCAACTTAAAGAGGCAATACTGCTTGCCTTACTTAATAGGGAACGTAAAGGTGAAGGTACTTTTATTGAAACAAGCCTTATTAAATCGGGCGTTGCTTCATTGGCCAATCAGGCAACTAATTGGTTAGTAGGCAAAAAGATACCGGAAAGAATGGGGTCAGAGCACCCAAATATTGTACCTTACGGCAAAATCTTTTATACACGCGATGGCAAACCCCTTGTTCTGGCTGTTGGGAACGATAAACAATTCTCATTGCTTTGTTCAATTCTTGGACGCCCAGAACTTGCCAAAGACGAGCGTTTTGCAACTAACTTTAATAGGGTTAAATATCGCAAAGCGTGTAACGATGCCGTACAGGACTTGATAGGGAAATTTGATAGGGATTGGCTTTTGGAGGAGTTTGAAAAGAATGCAGTTCCGGCAGGTGGTGTTTTTAACATGAAGGAGGTTTTTGAACTACCTGAGGTTCAGGATTTAGTGATGGAGAGTAAAACAACATCGGGTATGCCAATAAACGGTTTACGAACAGTAGCTTTCAGCATGGGTGAAAACAATAAGCCCATTAAGCTTCAGGCTCCTCCGCATTACGGTGAGCATACCATGACTGTTCTTAAGGAGATGCTGGGTTACTCAGCTGAGGAAATTAATAGTTTAATTGAAAAAAAGGTGGTATATGCACGAAAGTAAAAAGAACCTTGCTTTTATTGATGGTTCGAGATTAATAGCCGAAGCCTTGGTACGGGCTGGCGCCGATACCTTTGTGGGCTATCCTATTACACCCGCCAACTTGCTTTACCTTTATGCTAGCAAGCGTTTCCCCACTATGCTAGCCGCACCCGATGAAATTACAGCGCTGCAATGGATGAGCGGTTTTGCCGTGGCTGGCCATGTTCCGGTTACCGCAACTTCCTATCCCGGTTATGCTTTAATGGTTGAATCCATTGGTATGGCTGCCATGATGGAGCTACCCATGGTTATAGTGTTGGTTCAACGCCTTGGACCAGCCACAGGTACAGCAACCTGCGGTGCACAGGGCGATTTGAATGTGGTTTTCGGTACAGTGTCGGGCGGTTACTCTATACCTACTTTCTCCATAAGTAACTATCACGACTGCTGGGAACTTTCGGCTAAAGCCGTGCATACTGCCATAGAACTTCGTACTCCTGTTGTGCTACTTACATCAAAGGAGATGGTAATGACCCTTCAGTCGTTCGACTGGTCAAACCTTCCTGAGATTCAGACCAAAAAAGTTAAGCACTATAAAGGTGAAGAGGCTTACCTGCCTTACAAGGCCGATGAAACCCTGGTGCCTGACTTTTTACCAGTAAGCCAAAACAAGCATCAGGTTCGTATTACAGCATCAACCCACGATACCAAGGGAATCCTACAAAATGTTCTTCCGGAAGCCATTGAAAACACCAAGCGCCTGGAGCAAAAGTTGCGTGAACATATTGATGAATATACCACATATGAGCTTGATGAACAGCAAGGTGCTGAAGCCTTAATTATTACCTACGACATTTCTTCGCAAGCTACGCGCGAGGCTGTAGTTCACCTCAGGGAGAAGGGTAAGAAGGTTTCGCTTCTGGTAGCAAAAACACTTCTTCCAATACCCCAGGTGTATGTTGATATTGCTAACCGCTATTCTAAAGTGGTGGTGGTTGAGGAAAACCTTACCGGACAACTGCGCTATTTGCTATTTGGCGTTGCCGGACGTAAGGGAGTTAGTGGTGTAAATGGAATTGCTAAAATGATTAGTCCAACCGAAATAGTTGAGGAGGTAATGCGCAATGAGTAATACCCGTTTTTTAACCGATGCCCAGTTGCCGTTTTGCAAGGGGTGCGGACATGCTCTTGTAGCTCAGAATACCGAAAAGGCATTACAAAAGTTAAACATCAACCCCCTCGACGTGGTGTTGGTTACCGATATTGGATGCCATGGTATTGTCGATAAGAGTTTTTTAACGCATACCGTTCATGGGCTGCATGGCCGATCATCGGCTTTGGCTGCCGGTATTACTGCGGGATTGAATAATCCCGGTAAAAAGGTGATAGTTTTCACCGGCGATGGTGGTGCAACCATTGGCATGCAGCATTTGATTGGTGGCGCCCATCTGGGTTTTGATATGACTATTGTAGTGCATAACAACATGCTGTATGGGATGACTGGCGGGCAACCATCAGAGTTTACCCCTTACGGGTTTAAAACACCTACTTTACCTGAGGGAAGTACCAAGCCCGGTTACGATATCTGCGAGTTAATGGTTGCTGCTGGGGCATCGTACGTTGAGCGCGTGATTGGCATTGGCGATTATTCCGATTCACTGACCAAAGCGTTTACCGCATCTGGATTCTCATTGGTCGAGGTCATGGAGATTTGCCCCAGCTACGGCGTAAAATCGAATCCGGGAATGAAGCTTAGCAAGCTCGTTGAGGATGCCGGTTGGAATGTTAAAGTTTATGCCGATGGTAAGGGTAAATCGTTCAAAACACCTATCAACAGTGAACCCAAGAGTTTAATATCGAAAAAATTCGAGGTTCAGCCTAAGTATTCCAGCAACATACAAAAACCTATCAGCATAATGCTTTCGGGTTCTGCTGGCGAGGGTGTTCAATCGGCTGCCGAGTTCTTGGCCAAGGCTGCCATTGTATCGGGCTTAAACAGTACCAAAAAAGGTAGTTACCCCGTTACTGTTGGCGTTGGTTTCTCGGCGTCGGAGGTAATAGTTTCTCCTAATCAAATTCTTTACACAGGCTCTCCGGTTCCCGATGTGCTTATAATCACATCGACCGATGGTTTGGGCTATGCACGCGCAGCGGCTGGTAGAATGAAAGAAGGAGTTATCTATATTGATGATACATTGGATGCGCCTGAAACCGGTGCCCGTGTTGTTAAAGTTCCTTTCCGCGAGAGGGTAGGGGCTAAGAATAGCGCCATGTATGCAGTTTTCTACGCTGTTCACCATGAAAAATTCTACCCAATTGAGGCGCTTAAAGATGTTTTCCTCTCCAATAAAATAGCGGAAAAAGTAAATATCGAAAGTTTGTTGCAGTTTTAAGTTAGCTTATTCTTATGCACTTTTAGAGCTATCCTTTACGGGTAGCTCTTTTTTCTATTGACTTTAGCGCATAATAAGTTTATATTTAACGGTTCATAAATTTAAACTTAAAGTTCTATGGAACAACAGAAGAAATCATCCATTATTGCCATACTTACCGGCGGGGGCGACGTGCCCGGACTAAACCCTGCCATTCGGGCTATAACCATCAGGGCGCTACGCGAAGGTTTTAGCGTAATTGGAATCCGGCGAGGTTGGGCCGGATTGATTGAAATTATCCGCGATAAGCAAGTGGATAATAGTCATTGCTTTGAGGTTTTAACTGAGGAGCGCGTTAATAAAGCATTCCGAACCGGCGGAACCTTTTTGCACACTTCGCGCACAAACCCTGCTAAGGTTGCCAAGGATAATGTGCCTGAGCATCTAAAATCAAAATACAACAAGGCGATTAACGATTTAACACCTGAGGTTATTAAAAATCTCTCCTTTTTAGGCATCGATTACCTGATACCCATAGGGGGTGACGACACCCTAAGCTACGGCGTTAGGCTTTACCAGGAAGGGTTTAAGGTGATAGCTATCCCCAAAACCATGGATAACGATGTACCCGGAACCGATTACTGCATTGGGTTTAGCACTTGCGTTACACGCACAATTGCCCTTACCGATATGCTTCGCACCTCGGCAGGCTCCCATGAGCGGATACTGGTGATGGAAGTTTTTGGCCGGTATGCTGGCTTTACCGCCATGCTCCCTACCATGGCCGGTGTGGCTAATCGCTGTGTAATTCCCGAATACAAATTCAACATCGAGCGGCTCGCCGAGCTCCTGATCGAAGATCGTAACAGGAACCCAAGTAAATATTCTACGGTTCTGGTCTCAGAAGGAGCCACATTCGAGGGGCTAGAGCAAATGGTTTTCCAGAGTAGCGAGCGCGATGCATTTGGACATGCTAAGTTGGGCGGTATAGGTGATATTGTTTCCCGCAAGATTAAGGAGTTGACCCCAAAGTTCAATAACGGAAAAACCATAAATATTATTAGCCAGAATCTTGGCTACCTGGTTCGAGGTGGCGAGCCCGATGCCATCGATTCCATCGTTCCAATGGCGTTTGGCAACCTTGCACTCGATCTTATCCTAAAGGGTGTTCACGGAAGGCTTGTAGTTCTTAAGAATGGTCGATACGATAATATGCCTATTGATGTGGTTACCAGCAAGAAGAAGATTGTGAACGTAGAACGTTACTATAACACCGAACGTTTACGTCCTTTCTATAAGAGCTTCGAGATGCAGCCACTATTCATCATGACCAGCGAGTAGCAATGCATGCCACCCTTCATATCCTTGATTACTTTTTTGTTGGGCTGCATACATTCATTGTAATATTTAATCTTTTTGGGTGGGCCTGGGCCAGATTTCGGAGATGGAATCTGGCCATGCTTATCCTTACCGGGCTAAGCTGGTTTGGGCTTGGTATATTCTATAGTTGGGGCTACTGCCCTTTAACCGATTGGCATTTCAGTGTGCTCCATAAATTAGGAAAGACTCCCCTCGAAACATCTTACATATCGTACTTGCTGAATAGGCTATTGCATTTCAAAGCTGACGAAACAATGGTAGAGCGTGCCACATTGGTTTTCTACCTGGTTGCATTAGCAACCTCTGTTTTTCTGAATATAAAAGATTCTAAAAAACGGATTCTCTAAACCAAGTTAATAGGTATTCCGGTTTCCGTGTATAGTATGCTGAAGGATAAACTGTTAAGGATAACTGTTAAGTGTCCACAAAGAATTTTTTCGCCTTTTAGATTCTATCTGATTCCTGACCCCAATATTATGACCCAAATTGCTTTAAAAATCCTCAACCTTTACTTGCTCAACTTTTTAATTAGTTCATTAGTAACTGAATGCAGCAATTTAACATCCTGCTCGCCGAGATCACTGAGGCGCTCCATTAGCCTACCGTATATAAGTTTATCGGGGCCAAGGTCTATGGCTCTCATTACTGTTTCAACTTTTTTAGTAAGTGCCTGAAACGATTGGGTGGAGTCTACCTTGAGAACTTCATTTACACTTAAGTTAATTCCCGATAGAATGTAGGCGTAAACCATTACCGATTGCGCCAGGTTAAGCGATGGATACTTGGTTTTAAGGGGAATGGTTGTAACCCTTTGGCAAAGATTTATCTCATGATTGGTAAGCCCCGATTCCTCACGGCCAAAAACAACGGCTACATTGCTAATCGTATCGCCTTTTCCCTCAATAAACTTTGGCAGCTCATGGCTGCCGATAATATCCAGCTTTATCCACCTCTCGCGGGCCGATGTGGCAAAGGCAAAGTCGATATCGTGCAGTGCTTCCTCAAGTGTATTATAAACACTGGCATTCTCTAGGATATCGTTAGAGGCATGTGCCAGCTTGCGGGCATCAACCGAAAGGTAATCGCAGGGGTTTACTAAGCGTAAATTGCAGAAACCCATTGTTTTTAAGGCTCGAGCTGCTGCGCCAACATTCTCGGGTACTGCTGGTTCTACAAGTATAAAGGTGATTTTCATCGTTTATAAATTAACGCAAAGGTATAAATGCAACCGCAAAGATTTAACATTTTAATATTGATTTGAGTTAGCTGTATGCTTATATTTGTTTAAACACAAAAGGATATGCGTATGAAAAAGATTTTACTACTCGCGGCGTTTACGGTTAGTGTTTCCTCTCTTTTGGGTCAAGTAACCCTTACACAGGAAACTCATGGTTTTTTCGCCGATCAGAAGAATCCTATGGTTTTAACCCAATACGTTGATCCTGGTGTTTCCGGGAAGAACGTGGTTTGGGATTTCAGCAAGTTAGAGGTTCACAATTCCTTTACAGGAAGTATCGAAAACTATTACACATCAAAGTGTTGCAGCAAGTTTAGTAAGGGTAATGTTGTGCTCGAGGAATTCGGAAATTTCTTTGTATTTGAATCAACCCCAACTAGCCTTGAGCAGATAGGTTACATGTCGGGCAATGGGGTAACTCGCTTTGAGTACTCCAAACCTTTTATTAAAATGCGATACCCGTTTACCTTTGGTAGCACATATAGCGGAAACTACGATGGCAACTACATTGTAAACGATAAAGTAATTGGCAGTATTTCCGGAACATTTTTGGTTGAAGGCGATGGATTTGGCAAGTTAATACTGCCAAATGGCAGTGTACTCGATAACGTGCTGCGAGTAAAAGAGGTAAGAACCACCATACAGGTATTCAGCAGCGGTTCGACACTAATCACCGATATTACTTACCGTTGGTACGTATCGCAACATCGATTTCCAGTTCTTGTTCTTATCCGCAGCGAGGTTATGGGCCAAAATTCCGAACCCGTTGTAAGCACTCGCGCTGCCCATAATCGTAATGTGATGAATGCAACCACGGCAAACCCGCATAATCCGCTATCCAATATCAATTTAAGTGTTTATCCAAACCCCTACACGGATAAGGTTAAAATTGAGTTTATTACCACTGAGCGTTCTCAGGTTAACCTGAGCATTTACGATATGAGCGGTAAGATGGTTAGCGAGATTGAAAATTTAACCCTCGATGCCGGTCTAAAACGTTATGAGTTCTCGGCAAAGGCATTAGGCTTGACTGGTGGTACTTATATATTGAAGTTAAAGGCTGGTCAAGTTGAAGAGACCCATAAACTTATAGAGTTATAAGATTAGGTTTTCGTTTGAAAAGGCCGGGATTGCCCGGCTTTTTTGTTGATAATTACCGTATTCCTAAAAAATCTTAAAGTGGTTTCAGAATCTCAATCTTTTTCGCTACATTTACCCTAAAGCCAAAAGCTGATGTTCAGTAGGGATAGCTTCAATAAACATAGGGTTAGGGAACTTAAGGCGGGCGAGGTAAAGCGTCGCGGGCCAGTTGTTTACTGGATGTCGCGCGACCAACGTGTGGCCGATAACTGGGTGCTTATTTACGCCAAGCTAAAGGCAAATGAGCTCAAGGTACCACTCCGGGTAGTGTTTACCCTTGCCCCGTCATTCTCTGCTGCCAACCTTCGCCATTACGATTTCCTGCTCAAAGGCCTTGCCGAGGTTGAAAAAAAACTTGCCGTTGAGGGTATTCCATTCAACATCCTGAGGGGTGAACCTGCTGAACAGCTCTGGGAATTTGCCGAAAGGGTTGAGGCTTCGCTTATTGTAAGTGATTTTGACCCGCTTTGGGTCAAACGCGATTGGAAAACGCAGCTCAACCAACGCATCATCATTCCCCATCACGAGGTTGATGCCCATAATGTTGTTCCATGCTGGTATGCTTCCCCTAAATTGGAGTTTGGTGCATACACCATCCGCCCTAAAATCAAAAAACACCTATCCACTTTTCTCACCGAGTACCCTGACGTTAAGCTGCAAATCAAATTGGAGCCTAACCCGTATTTAACGCGGTGGCACGAGGTTTTGGTTTGGCTAAACGCCTCTGATGAGGTAAAACCTGTAAAATCGTTTGAACCTGGCGAAAATGCTGCACATGCAATGCTAGCCGATTTTATAGTCAATAGGCTTAAGGGTTATGCCCAAAAACGCAACAATCCAACCCTCGATGGGCAGTCGAACCTCTCGCCATACCTGCATTTTGGGCAAATTTCGGCTCAACGGGTGGCCATTGAGGTGCTAAAAGCACCTGCCTCAGAGGCCGATAAGCAAGCTTTTCTGGAGGAACTCATTATTAGGCGTGAGCTATCCGATAACTTTTGCTACTACAATCCTGGCTATTCCCGATTTGCAGGTTTTCCCAATTGGGCTAAGGAATCGCACCGTATTCATCGTTTCGATGTCAGGGAATACCTTTACACCCTTAATGAATTCGAAATTGCACACACTCACGATCCGCTTTGGAATGCTGCCCAGCTTCAGCTTGTGAATACCGGAAAGGTGCATGGTTACATGCGGATGTACTGGGCTAAAAAGATATTGGAGTGGACCACTTGCCCCGAGGAGGCCATGCGTTTTGCCATTTACCTGAACGATAAGTACAGCCTCGATGGTCGCGATCCCAATGGCTATGCAGGAATTGCATGGTCAATTGGAGGAGTGCACGACAGGGCTTGGCCTGAAAGGCCAATATTCGGTAAAATTCGCTACATGAACTTTGAGGGTTGTAAGCGCAAGTTCGATGTTGAAAAGTATATTAAGATGAACCTTGGTTAAACCTTTTACCTCTGAAATTGTTTAACTGTAAACCAACATACCTATGAAACGATTCATTCATTTAGTATTGATTTTTACCTTTGGAGCCTTACTATTTCAAAGCAGCCTATCCAAGGCTCAGCTTAACAAGTTATCCGATAGTTACGTTTTACTCATTTCGCTCGATGGTTTCAGGTGGGACTATCCAAACATTTACAGTACACCCAATATTGATGCTTTTGGGCTAAGTGGCGTTCGCGCCCAATCGCTCATCAGCAGCTATCCATCAAAAACCTTTCCCAACCATTACAGTATTGCAACTGGTTTGCACCCCGACCATCACGGCATTGTAAACAATTCATTCTATGATCCCGATTTAGGCTACTATAGGCTTGGCGACAGGAAGAGCGTTGAAAATGGCAAGTTTTACGCTGGTGAACCAATTTGGGTAACGGCTGAAAATCAAGGCGTTAAAACCGCATCATTTTACTGGGTAGGCTCCGAAGCCCCAATCCAAGGAGTTCAGCCCACCTACTGGAAAAGGTACGACCAGAAAGTCTCGTTTAAGCAACGTGTGGACACCGTAATCAAGTGGTTTACTCTTCCCATTGAAAAACGCCCCCAATTGGTTACCTTTTATTACCACGAACCCGACTGGGTTAGCCACGGTTTTGGCCCTGTTTCGCCTCAAACCCAAAAGGTTGTTGAGCAGCTCGATAGTTTAATCGGATATTTCCTTAATCGCTTGGAGGATTTGCCTATTGCCGGAAATCTGAATATCATCATCCTGTCCGATCATGGAATGACAGAAATTTCCACTGAAAGAGTAGTTAACCTTTCAGAGTATTTTGATAAGGATATGTTCAGGTATATTTCCGGAGGGAATCCTGTTTATACACTGCAACCATTACCCGAACATTATCGGGAGGTGCTAACCAAATTAAAATCCATTCCTCACCTTAAGGTATGGGAGCGTAACGATATTCCCAAGCGTTACGTTTACGGAAGCAACCCCCGGGTTAATGACATTCTGGTTGAAGCCGAGTTGGGTTGGAGTGTAACCTGGAGCTACGATAAGGACAACTACTCCGGTGGAACCCACGGCTACGATAATCTAATTCCCGACATGCAAGGGATTTTCTATGCCCGTGGTCCAGCTTTCAAAATCGGATATGTTCACCCGTCGTTTTACAATGTTAACGTTTACTCTTTCATTGCCAATATTCTGAACCTAAAACCTGCTAAAACCGATGGGAGTTTAGATGAGGTGGCGGGAATGCTTAAATAAAAAGTAGGGTGTTTACACCCTACTTTTTATTTCATCGGTAAGTATGCTGCCCTGTTGATATCCTCCACCGTTTTAATGGGCTTAGGTGGGTTAAGGTACTGAGCCAGGAACTTGTAAATTTTTACCCTAATCTGGCGTGCAGCTTTAGTGTCAATCCTGTCAAAAGAATGTCCTCCGGGCATATCCTGAAATATTTCGTACTCAAACCTTTTGCCTTCGGCCTTAAGCGATTTTATAAGGGCTTCCACTTCAATAACATACACATCGTCGTCGTTGGTGTTAGTGTGAATGAGCAAGGGGGTTTTTAACTTGTGGGCTTGCCATGCCGGCGATCGACGGCGGTACTCGTTAATATTTTCCCGGGGAGTTTTGCCAATATGGTAGTCGGCATCGTAAAGCTTGCGGTAGTCATCGGTGGCGTAACCATAGCGCAGTATCATGTCCGATACGGGTACGCCGGCAAAAGCACAGGTATAGCTGTCGGGGTGGTCAAAAATGTTGTGCAGGGCAATCATGCCTCCGTGGCTCCAGCCCACAATACCTACGCGGTTTCCATCCACAAAGTCATAGTTCTCAACCATGTAGTTGCGGCTGGCATAAACATCCTCGTTCTCAAGGCCACCATAATCTATTTTATGCCAATGCCCTGACCCGTAACCCGTACTTCCCCTGTATTCTGGAGCAACTACAATATATCCCTGAGCAAGCATTTCTTTTACAATATGAGTGTAATATGTAGAAAAATCACCATGAACCCCACCATGTGGGAAAACAAGTAGGGGATATTTCTTGTTGGGGTCTATATCTTTTGGAATAAATACATAGCTCCAAAACTTAACAGGATTGGTGGCTCCTGTTTGTTCGGGATTTTTAACATTTGCAGGAGGAGGGCCATATATGTAAACCTTGTCGATAAAAGCAAAGTCTCCAACCCGATGGAACCAGGTTATGTCATCAATTTTTTTCTCCAGCACATCAAGCCTGTGGTTTAGGTTCTCATTCTCTTTTAGCAGCTTATTAACCTTGCTCTCAAGGTTTTTATCGGTTTGTGCAGCCACTGGCAATACTGCTATTATCAGGAATAATGTGATAATGTAACGCTTCATAACATTTTTTTTATTTTGATGAATAAGTAATTGAATGGTTTAGTAAAGATAATAAATTTTATGAAATGGGCAAGAAGAGTTGTTCGTGGAGAAGGTAACAGAAAATAGGGTTCGTGAAGCGTTAGCCGTTAGCCGTTAAACGGGAATAATTCGTAATGATTCGGAATAACTCGGAATAAACCTGATATGATGGTGAAGAAAGAAAGTGAGTAGCAGATACCTTGAATCCCACTAATGCAGAACAGGCTCTTGAACCTTGACCCTCTTTGCGTGGCGTTTTTTATTCTTAAAAATCTTTCCTTCTAAAAACAAAGTACGATAGAACTGTGAAAAGAGCAATGTAAATGATAGCAATCACTATATTCTGGGTAAGCGATGTGCCATTATTTATGGCATCGAGGGTGTTTAAGGTGCTGGCGTCTAGCTGGTTGTTAACGTTGAACTGCTTAGCCATGATGCCCAAAAAATCGGGCATAGGGGTGAGATTTGAAATTATCTTAACAGGCATAAGTTTAGCTACAGAATTGGGTAGGAATAGGCGTATAATTGGTTCAATTAACGCAAAGTAAAGTAGGTAAACTATAATGGTTAGGGCAATATTCCTGGTAACTACAATTATTAGGAGCGCTATGGAAAAGTAACCAAGCAATTGAATAAAAAGTACTAGAATGTATCTGTATCCGGTAAAAAGGTTTTGCCACCAGTTTAATACAGGTGTGGCAAAAAGGGCTATGAGGGTTACAATTACAACTACGTATAGTGCAATTAGCAGTAGGAGTGACAGTTTTGCTTTAAAAAGCTGATTGCGACTAAACCCATCGAGCAAACCGCGGCGGAAGGTGCCGAATAGAAAATCGTTACCACTTAGAATTATTGAAAGAAGTGCTAAAATCAAATTAAACCAACTGGCTAACCATGCCACTGTTCCCCATGTGTATGGCTTTGAAAGTAGTATATTTGATTCTTCTCCATTGAAAATGAGGGTGGCTTTGTTGGCAATTGTAAGAACCAGCAGGAAAAGAATGGCATGGAGCGATATTAGTACCCAAAAGGTTGCATAACCAAGGGTTTTAATTAGCTCCGCTTTTACCGCTCGTACCATAGGCTAGTTTTTACTTTCGGACAAGTTTAATAAATAACTCCTCAAGGTTTAAATTACGGATTTCGAACGAAATAACAGCAATGCCATGGCTTTGAAAATCATTTATCAAGGACACCTGCTGCTCACTTTTATTAACTAGTAGTTTGAAAGCATTGCCAATCCTTTCAAGTACTTCAATATCTGGATTGCCATTAAGATACTCTACCAAGCTCTCTGGATTACGAACATCAATAATAGCAACTTTAGCCGAAGTAAGCAGCTCACTAACTGCCCCAAAGGCCTGTAAATATCCTTTTTTAAGAATTGCCACATGCGAGCAGGTGCGTTGAACCTCATCGAGGTTATGACTTGCCAGGATGATGGTTGTGCCACTGGCATTCAACTCTTTAATTAGGTTCCGAACCTCAACAATCCCTTCGGGGTCTAGGCCGTTAGTTGGCTCATCTAGGACAATAGTTTTAGGGTTGCCCAGTAAGGCTTGGGCTATTGCCATGCGTTGCTTCATACCCAGCGAAAAGGTCGCAACTTTTGCTTTGAGGTTGGGGGTTAGGCCAACCCGCTCAACGGCAGGGAAAATCTCATTATAGTTTATATTCTTAGCCAGTGCGCTGATACGCATATTATCGTAAAGGGAAAGGTAAGGATAAAAGGTAGGGACTTCAACAAGCGCACCAACATTGGAACTTGGAAGTTGGTTTGGGAGCCGATTAAACCACTTAAACTCACCCTTAGTAGGGTAGCGCAAACCCATAATTAGGGATAGCAGTGTGGTTTTACCGCTACCATTAGGGCCAAGAATTCCCAATACCTGACCCTCAACAACCTCAAGCGTGAAGTTACATAGCGCTTCGGTTGTTCCGTAGTTCTTGGTTAGGTTATTTATTGATAGTAGTGCATGCATACCCACTTGGGAATTGGGTTAGTTACCCATTTCCGACATGAACTTGATACGCATCAATCGGATTTCCTCCTCAGTGATATCATCGTCGCCAAGGGCAGCCATTGCTTCCTCAACACTTTCGGTCTGAGCCTCGTTCCGGAAGTAGTCAAATATCTCCTCCCGTTTATCCTCGTCGATAACCTTGTTGATGTAGTAGTCGATATTGATGCGTGTTCCAGAGTTTACAATGGCTTCAATCTCCGTGATCAGTTCATCCATCTCAAGGTTCTTAGCCTCAGCAATATCCTCAAAATCCATTTTGCGGTCGATGCTTTGGATGATGAATACCTTTAGGAGCGATTTGTTTGCCACCGATTTAACAACCATATCCTGAGGACGGATAATTTCCTTTTCCTCAACGTATGCCTTAATAAGCTCAACGAATTCCTTGCCGAAACGTCGAGCTTTACCGGCTCCAACACCCGATATGTTCTGCAGCTCATCAATTGTAATTGGGTATTGGATGGCCATATCTTCCAGCGATGGGTCTTGGAAAATTACGAATGGTGGAAGGTTTAGCTTCTTGGCCATTTTCTTGCGGAGCTCCTTGAGCATGTTCAGCAGCTCATCGTCGGCGGCTCCACCGCCTGCTTTGTCGGGCGATAGGCCAATGGACTCATCGTCATCGCCTTCCTCGTAGCGCTGGTCAAGGGTAAACATCACTTCCTGCGGTTTTTCAATAAAATCTTTACCCTTTTGGGTAACCATTAGTAAACCGTAGTTCTCAATGTCTTTGTCGATATATTTCATCACCAATGCCTGGCGGATGATGGAGTTCCAGAACATGGGGGCTTTATCGGCTCCCTCGCCAAAGGTATCGAGCTGGTTATGCTTATACGACTTAACGGCAGCGGTAACGTTGCCGGTAAGGATGTTTACAAGGTGGTCAGCTTTAAACTTTTGGTTTACTGCGAGTATGGTTTCCAAAACCATCTGAAGCTCGTCTTGCCCGTCGAACTGGGTTTTGGGGTTCAGGCAGTTGTCGCACGAATTGCAGTTGTCCTCAGTGTATTCCTCGCCAAAATAGTTGAGTAACGTTTTGCGACGGCACATCGACGACTCGGCGTACGATACGGTTTCGAGTAGTAGCTGTTTCCCTATTTCCTGTTCCGAAACAGGTTTACCCTGCATGAACTTTTCAAGCTTTTGGATATCCTTGTAGCTGTAGAAGGTAATACATTGCCCCTCGCCACCATCGCGACCGGCGCGGCCGGTTTCCTGGTAGTAACCCTCAAGGCTTTTGGGTATGTCGTAGTGGATAACAAAGCGAACATCCGGCTTATCGATGCCCATCCCAAAGGCAATGGTAGCCACAATTACATCAACCTCTTCCATCAGGAATTTATCCTGGTTCTCGGAGCGGGTGTTAGCATCCATGCCGGCGTGGTAGGGGAGCGCCTTTATTCCGTTAACCTTGAGCACCTCAGCCATTTCCTCAACCTTTTTACGGCTAAGGCAGTATATAATACCCGATTTACCCGGGTTATTCTTGATGTACTTGATTATCTCCTTGACGGCGTTAACCTTTGGACGTACCTCATAGTATAGGTTTGGCCTGTTGAACGACGATTTGAAAACTGTGGCATTCAGCATCCCCAGGTTTTTTTGAATATCATGCTGAACCTTTGGTGTGGCCGTAGCGGTTAGGGCAATTAATGGGGCTTGGCCTATCTCATTAATAATGGGACGAATACGACGGTATTCTGGCCTGAAATCGTGCCCCCATTCCGATATACAGTGTGCCTCATCAATGGCGTAAAATGAGATTTTTACCTGACGAAGGAATTGAACATTCTCCTCCTTGGTGAGCGATTCGGGAGCCACGAATAGCATTTTGGTGGTTCCTGCCATTATATCGTCCTTTACCTTTTGTATCTGAGCTTTATTGAGCGATGAGTTCAGGAAGTGAGCCACACCATCCTCAATCACAAAGCTCCGCATGTTATCAACCTGATTCTTCATCAGGGCAATAAGCGGCGATATGATAATGGCCGTGCCATCCAGTATGAGCGCTGGAAGCTGGTAGCATAACGATTTACCTCCGCCTGTAGGCATAAGCACAAAGGTGTCGTTTCCGGCAAGAACATTCCTAATAATAGACTCTTGGTTACCTTTGAATGTGGTAAACCCGAAATACTTGTTCAGGTAATCTTTCAGTGAGATTTCCGATGCATCAACTTTCATTTCCTTGCGTTTCCTCTGGGTAGGTATTTAACTTTTGTTAATAGGTTTGTTTTAACAATCAAATAAAAAAACAATACTTTTGCTCTAAGATATACTATTAAATTTAAATTATGGTTTTGTTTAGTGTCTTTTAACAAAGGACTACAAAAGTAGTAAAAATTGACATACGATGAACTCACCAATAAAAAGTCTTGCCATCGAAACCATTAAATCCGAAGCTGCTGCTATTGATAAACTTGCAGAGTACATTGACGATAACTTTGTGAAAACTGTTAACGAAATATTTAACGGAAAAGGAAGGGTTATTGTTACAGGCATAGGCAAGAGTGCCATTATTGCAAGCAAAATTGTTGCAACCCTTAATTCTACTGGCACTCCGGCCATATTCATGCATGCAGCCGATGCCATTCATGGCGATTTGGGTATTATCCAACCCGACGACATCATCATTTGCCTTTCAAAAAGTGGCAATACGCCTGAAATCAAGGTTTTAGTTCCTTTGATAAAGAATTTGGGCAACAGGGTTGTGGCCATTGTGTCCAATACCGATTCGTACCTGGCACAAAAGGCCGATTATGTTTTACGTGCTACCGTTGAGCGTGAGGCTTGCCCCAATAATCTGGCGCCCACCTCGAGCACTACGGCTCAGCTGGTTATTGGCGATGCCCTGGCTGTTTGCCTATTGAAACTTAGGGGCTTTACCCCTGCCGACTTTGCCCGTTTCCATCCGGGTGGCTCCTTAGGAAAAAAGCTATACATGCGGGTTTCCGATATCTTCTCGCAAAATAATGTGCCGCGGGTTCATCCTAACGACCCCATACCCTCAGTGATTATTGAAATATCATCAAAACGGCTTGGGGCTACCGCTGTAATCGACGATAATGAGAAGCTTTTAGGTATAATTACCGATGGCGACTTGCGCCGTATGCTTCAGAATAACTCAACAATAGAGGGACTTGCGGCAAAGGATATCATGTCCAGAAACCCCAAAACAATCGACCCGCACGAGCTGGCCATTAATGCTTTCCACCTCATGGAGCAGTATAAAATTACACAGCTATTGGTTGTGGAGAACGATAAGTACTTAGGTGTAATTCACATTCACGATATACTTCGCGAGGGTATAGTTTAACCTATCCTTTTTGCCATGAAAAGCAGGTCGGAGATGACCATTATGGAGCACCTGGCTGAACTACGAATGGTTTTGCTGAAGGTTATTGCTGCCATTGCCTTAGGGAGTGTAATTGCTTTTCTGTTTGGCAATAATATTCTCGATCTGATTACTCAGGTTTCAAATCCACAGTTCATCACTAATCGTTGGTTTTGCGGGCTGGCAACTCTTTTAAACTCACCCGAGCTGTGTATTAATAGCACGCCGCTTGGATTGGTTAACATTGAACTTGCAGGGCAATTCTCGATCCATATCAAATTGGCAGTTCTGGGAGGTGTTATACTTACAGTTCCATATTGCATGGCTGCCATTGCCGACTTTATTTTACCTGCCCTGAAAGAAAAGGAACGTAAACTTTCGCTAAGATTTTTACTTTTAAGTTTCACTCTATTTATAGTGGGGGTTGCATTTGGTTACTATGTTATAGCGCCCATTGCCGTTCATTTCCTGTCAAATTACAATCTTAGCGAAATTATTGTGAACCATATTACAGTTCAATCGTTTATAACTACAGTATCGCAAGCTGTAATGGCGATGGGTATCGCTTTTGAGCTTCCTATAATTGTGTTCTATCTGACTAAATGGCATATCATTGAGATTGATGTTCTGAAGCGTAATCGTCCAATAGCCATCGTTGTTTTACTTACTTTAGCTGCCATAATTACACCGCCCGATGTGTTCAGCATGATGATTGTAGTATTGCCACTTTGGTTGCTTTATGAGATTAGCATTTTTGCCACTAAACGGGCTACAAACAAGTGATAAACTATGAAACGCCTTTTGTCAGTCATATTTATTGTATTTGTTACAGCAAACCTGGCATTCGGCCAAGGACAAATTACCAAGGTGAGGGGCAAGGTTTTAGATGCCCAAACCAATGAGCCTTTACCCTACGTTAATGTTACCTTTAAGAATACCACTCAGGGTAACATTACCTCCGAAAAAGGCGAATTTTTTCTTGAATCGCGTACCGCAACCGATACCCTTTTGGTTTCGTTTATAGGTTATAAGCCCGCTGCAATTAAGGTTAAAAAGGGTGTTTACCAGGAGATATCAGTAAATTTGGAGCCCGAAGCCATAGAACTTGAAGCTGTGGTTGTGAGACCTGGCGAGAGTCAAGCAAATCGAATTATCCGTAACATCATTAAGAATAAGGATAGGAACAATCCCGCAAACTTTACCTATAGCTGCAAGAGCTACAATAAAATACAGATTGATATCAATAATATCGATGAGGATATAAAAAAACGTAAAGTATTCAACCAGTTTCAGTTTATATGGGATTATGTTGATACCAATGCTGTAACCGGTAAGACTTACCTGCCAATATTCATTACCGAATCGCTATCGGATTACTACTACAGCGCCAACCCCAAAATGGAGAAGGAGATTATTAGGGCTACCAAGATGTCGGGGGTGAATAACGAAAGCGTGGCGCAGTTTACCGGAAAGATTTACCAGAGCGTTAATATCTACGACAACTATATCAACATTTTTGACCAGGGGCTGGTAAGCCCAATTTCCAACTCAGGGCTGCTGTTTTACAAGTACATCCTGCTCGACAGCATGTATATAGGTAACCGTTGGTGCTACCAAATATCGTTCCGACCTCGCCGTAAAATGGAGCCAACCTTTACCGGCGATTTTTGGGTAAACGATACCACGTGGGCTATTGTTAAGGCTCAAATTAGATTATCGGATATGGTAAACCTGAACTTTGTGAACGATATGGTGGCCACCGCTGAGTTCATGCCGCTAAACGACACCCTTTGGTTCCCAAAGCAAATGACACTTTTTGTTGATTTCAACCTAACCGATAAAACAACCGGTTTCTTTGGCCATAAAACCATTTCGTACAGCAATGTTAAGCTGAATGATGAGTTCCCTAAGGATGTAACTGATATGCTCACAAACCTTAAGGTTGAGGAAGGGGCTCTTAATCAAAAGGAGGAGTTTTGGGCTCAGACGCGCCCGTTTGAGCTAACCCCGCGCGAGGCAGGAATTTACCAAATGGTCGATTCCATTCAGCAGGTTCCCATGTATAAAACATTTATCGATATCATCGATATGTTTGTAAACTACTACTATACAGTAGGATACTGGGAAATAGGGCCATACTACCAAACCTATAGCTTCAACGAGATTGAAGGGAACCGGTTTAAGGTTTCAGGACGCACAAGCAACAAGTTCAGCAAAAGGGTTATGTTCGATGCCTTCTTGGCATACGGCGATAAGGACGAGCGGTTCAAGTGGGGGGTAGGTACATTATACATGATCAATAAAAATCCACGCGTAGCGGTGGGTGTAAGGTATAAGAGCGATATTGAACAGCTTGGGCAAAGCCCTTATGCGCTTACGGAGGATAATATTCTTACATCGTTCCTTAGGCGAAACCCTAACAATAAGTTGACGCTTGTAAAGGATTTTACTGCTTACTATGAAAAGGAATGGTTTGTTGGCCTCTCCAATAAGGTTACCTTTAGTCACGGGATTATTTACCCAACGGAGTTTATTCCCTTTACCCCCGTCTCGGGAGCCAGCGATCTAAAGAGCATCACCAATGCCACCATTACTTTAAATACCCGATGGATTAAAGATGAGCGTTATGTTTCGGGCGAGTTCGAGAAGGTAAGTCTGGGCAGCAATTGGCCCGAGGTTAACTTTGATATTACCAAGTCAATAAAAGGTTTTGCTGGTTCCGATTACGATTTCTGGAAGCTACATTTAAACTACTACCACAAGTTTAATGTCAATCCCATTGGCTATGCCCGCTTTATTGTTGATGCAGGCAAGATATTCGGAAAAGTTCCTTACCCCTTGCTTCAACTCCACGAAGGGAACGAAACCTACGCATTCGACAGGTATGCCTTTAACATGATGAATTACTATGAATTTACCTCGGATCAGTATGTAAGCCTTTACTACGAGCACCATTTTCAGGGTTTCTTTCTAAACCACTTCCCGCTTTTGCGCCGCTTAAAGTGGCGCGAGGTTGCCACCGCCAAATACCTGATTGGGAGCATCAGCAACAAGAATATGCAAGTGCTACAATTCCCTGCTGGCTTAGGAGAGGTTTCAAAACCTTACATGGAGGTTAGTGTTGGAGTGGAAAACATTTTCAAGGTCATTCGGGTTGATGCCCTTTGGCGTTTAACCCACCTGGATAATCCAAACATCGAGCCCTTTGGGGTTCGGGTTGGTTTACAAATCATCTTCTAAATCTTTTAGCATGACTTTAATTTCAACCGGCTTATCAGCAGGGAAAACACCTCGTTTGTAAAGTACGATTTACGGCAGGCTATTTTTGGGAACCCCAATGTTTTACCTATGTGGGTGGCCGATATAAATATTCCTGCACCCGATTTCAAAATTGATGCACTACGCCAAAGACTTAACCACCCTGTATTGGGATATACCTTTTGCGATACCCAGTACCACAATGCCATAGCCTGGTGGAACAAGCACCGCCATGGATGGGGTATTGATGCTGCTTGGATTGATTTTTTTTCCCGGGGTGGTTTTGGGGTTAAGCCATGCCATTAGGGCTTTCACAAAACCTGGCGATGCAATAATTATTCAACCTCTGGTTTATCGGCCTTTCTTCTCTACAGTAACGGCTAATAATCGCCAACTCGTTTTAAATCCTCTGATTGAGAACAATGGTCAATATGTCTTCGATTACGATTTGCTGGAAAAGCAGGTGGCGCAGGGAGCCACAATGTTAATCCTTTCCAATCCACATAATCCAATTGGAAAGCTGTAGAGCAGGAATGAACTTATTGAACTCGGAAAAGTCGGTGTGAAGTATAACCTGATTATTGTCTCGGACGAAATCCATTCCGATTTGGTTTTTGAGGGTAATACCCATTTTTTAATTGCTTCGCTTTCGGAAAAACTTGCAGCCATTACCATTACCTTTTCGTCGATGTGCAAAACCTTTAACCTTGCCGGATTGGCTAGTGGTTTTGTCATAATACCCAAGCAGAGCTAAAGGCAAAATATGCGGCAGAGCTGGAGTCCAGCGGGGCAGGCATGGGTAATATTTTTGGTTTTGAGGCCTTAAAAGCCGCGTTTACTCCGCAAGGCGAGGAGTGGTTGAAAAA
>DSBV01000056.1 GCA_011045955.1 Bacteroidales bacterium
ACCAACCAATTCATAAACCTTTTGGTATTGAGTAAAAGCTTGATAGCTCATTTCAACTGTCCAGCTTGAAATCATCCTTTGGGCAAGCTCTTCGTTAACGGGTTGGAGGGAATCGTTCCAATCGCCACCCCCAAATGGCACTAGTGCAGTGCCGGGAATGAACGATTTAACAATCCTATCAATTAACCGTTCAACGTGTTCAATTAGTGGAGTAACCTCCGTGCTGTCACCATTATTTTCGGTGTAGTAGGGTAATGGTGAGTTCAGAATATCAACATCTCCGCTATTTATGATGTAGTTTGAGAGGGCTATAATACACCAGTAGGCAATATCGCCATGGGCCTCGTGGGCCCTGATGGTTATATACCTATCAAACATCCACCATTGTGGCCACCACCCATCGGGGTTCTGGTTGGAAAAGATTGTTAGAAGAATTTTTTTTACCTCATTGTACTTACCTAAACTTAACAACATTTCAACAGGACCCTGGGAAACATCGCGTGTACCCCATGCTGCACCTACAAATTGTTCTAACCCATAAGGAGTAAGGTAATGGATTAGAGCGTTTGACACAAACCAGGGTATAATCTCGTTAATGATTTCAATTTTATCGGAATTTCCTGAAATTGTTATTTCTAATCCCGATTTTTCTCTAAATGCCAGAGCATCTTCTAAATCTGCATGGAATTGTTGGTCAGGGTTGTTATTGGTTGAGTGGTCAAAAACTTCCTGAAGCTCGCAAATAAAGCTTAAGCTAACCTGTATAGTTGCATCCGATTTAATAATAACAAACGAACTGGCATAGCTGCTTTCAATATCAATACACTTACCGCTATCAAATTTTATATTAGCGCTATCCGATTTGTTAATGACTAGACGGTATTGGGCTTTAGGGTAATTTTTGGAAAGAAGGCTTTCAGGACTGGGGATAAAGGTTAAACCGTTCGGATTGCTTGGCGATTTTACTTGCCAACGGTTCATCTCATCGAGGTTATTGGTAATGATAATGTTTATTGGTTGTCCTGATATGACCCTAAAATCAAAATTTACAATTGGTTTTTTAGGAGATGCCCATGTAGTTACTTGAATTATATTACTATTGAGTTTATAAATCCATCGAGCATAATTTAACCCCATTTCGTAGGCCGATGGTACACCTAGCAGGTAATATTTATTATTGATATCTACAAAAATTCTTTGTCCTGTTTCGGGTAAAAGGTTAAATTGACTGGTATTTATTGATAGTAGTGTATTGAAATTAGTGTTTCCCTGTTTTAGATGGGAATTAAAAACACCAAACGCCCATGATGTAAGGGAAACAATATTATCATTCTGATTTAGGTTGATATTGGACTGGAGAATGTGTCCGTGAGGACGATAGGCTAGAATATCTTTTTCTCCAAGTACTACATGCTTGCCCTTGCCATAGAAAAATGAAAGCAATTTGCCGTTAATAAATTCAGGGAATCGTTTCTCAGAACTATAAAAATGGTTAATTTCATTTTCACTCAAATCCTGGGATGGGAAAAATTCAGAGCTAATAAAAAGATTATGCTTTCCCTTTTCCCAATTGCTTGTGGTAGGGTATTTGCTTTTGAATTGTTCAAAAAGGTTAGGTAAAATGGCTAAATCGTTTGATGAGGTTGCTGAGGGATGATCGGGCAAAAACCTAAAGACGAAGCTGATTTGCTGGTTATTACCACTGCTGAAATCGAATGGTTTAGATTGGATAGCAATAACTGACGATTCAGCAGCACATTCGCCGGGCAATGTATCGAGTTCTAAAGCAAGGGGAATTTTAGTTTTTCGGTATGAGTTGCCGTAAACATAAAGCCCATCGGTAGTGGCCGAGGCTGCACCATTTTTACATGCCGCCATTAACCAAGGGTTCCCGGTAGGCTCTTTCATGTTTTGTCGGCAGCAAACCACAGCACCATACTGAGGATCATCCAAGATTAGCCTTTCAGTGTATTGACTTACGTAGTATTCATTCACTGGGTCAACTGATAGCTGCTTTAAGCCAACATCCTGAATTATTATTATGTCGTAATGGGAAGGTGAAGAATTCCCCTTGGTTAATTCAATTGACCATAGCCAGCTACTTTCGGTATTATGAAGCTGGAGACTAATTAAGTATTCAATATCGCTCCACTTCCCTTTTGCGAAGTAGCAGTTGTCTTCAAAAGCAAAAACAGAATTACTGCCTGTGCCGAAAAGCATTATATGTTTCTTGGGTGTATTCCTCTCTCTAAGAAAAATACTTGTCCCAAATATTGAGAATGGGTTGGCATCGCGTAAACCTATACGGATACCATTAGACGAAATACGCTTTATTCCACCATTACTGTGAAATTCAAATTCTAAACCTGAATTGTTTTTCAGCTTCATTTGTCAAGCATTTTTAGTGTTAACACAATTTCCTTGTTGCTGTGTAGGTAGTTCAATACTATCCGATTGTTATGCCAAATGAGCATAATGGGTTTTTCAGAGATTTCGGCCGACTTAATTTTGGTGATATTTATCCCTTCAAGAACCATTTCACCAATCAATCCTAGGTCGCCCGCAAGGTGTATAGTAACGATATTATTGCTTGAGTTGATCCCAATAACATCGGAGGTAGTATGAAGTATAGTAATGCCTTTACCAATTTCTTTACTAATTGGTGAAATGAAGGCGTAAAGCGGTGGAATATCAATTTCTCCATCTATTAGTGGGAGTTGAACCCTTTCGTTTGTCTTGGGATGCTTATAGGTAATTTTTCCGCTCTGATTTTCGTTGTAGTAGTTCCCAACAAATAAAAGTGAATCAGAGGTATCGTTAAACTTCTGACGTACAGTAATAAAATTGTTAGTGCTCGATGCATTGGCCAATTGAGTTTTTGAACGCTCTAGTATGGTTATGTAGGCTTGCAAATGGCCTTCGGTATCAAAGCCTAGCCAGGTACCCAAGTGAATTACCTTCCCCTTGCCAACATTCTTTTCGAATCCGCAAATGCTTTCCTTTAGGGTATAGGCTATAGGAGTAGCACCATCAATACCTTCTTTTGAATAAGTTATTAGGGGGTTTGAGCATTTAATATCGCTCAAGTTATACAATTTGATTAATGGAGAATCAATTATTTCGGGGTGTGACGCTTTAATGTTAAAAGTATTCCTAAGAATAGTACATGGCTTTTGGTTCATCTCCCTATCGGGTAAGTAGGGAAAAATAACCAAATTACCACCATTAGTCACAAAACTTTCAATGGTTTGCTGATCGGGAGCATTCATCTCATCGGTACTAAAGAGCCAAACCTGCTTATAGGCCAACAAATCGTTCACCGATGAACTGGCTAGGTCAGCCATATCGTAGTCAACATTGAGAACCTGGAAGGCTTTGAGCAACCCATCGAAATATGCTGACCGACGGATCCGAGCTGGGACAAATTTTAGTCCTGAAGATCCTTCTTCAGGACGCTCTAGCTCAGTGGCGTAGTATGGTGAGTAGAAAAGTACGCATACCTCGGCTTTTCTTTTGGTACTCAAAATGAGTTCTTCATGGGTTTCAATAAATCTACTCATTTTCTGAACAACAGGGAATGCACTCGATGGTTTAGCTTGGCTATCTACAGGTGTAAACCAGTAGAATGTATCACCGGAATATCCCTTTGCAGGTGGGTTTTTACCCTGGGAAAACATGTAGTAGTTCCATCCCTTGAGGCCATTGGCAATACTTGCCTTGTAAAAGAGTTCCATTTCACGCGGATTGGTTACTACATGGTATTCTCTTGATCCACTCTGAAACTCAGCGGCAAACAAAGGTTTGTCACCCTGCTTTGCGCTAACAATATCATTAATAATTCTATCATCGTGCAAGTTTCTATTCGATACAAATTCAGGAATATGGTCTACTCCAAATATTAACTCACTTTTTTCCCTATATAAATCCTCATACATGGTAATGTTAAGGGGAAACTCGTAGCCATGGCCGTATATCCATCCAGGGAGGTTGTGATATAAAGGTATAGATATTTGGTGTTTATGAATCCAACTGGATAAAAGGCGCAAGTAATTACCGTAGTATTTCCTCCAGAAACAGTGCCATTCGTAATCGCGGCTACGATCGCCTTTGGATTTATAAGGGGCATTTCCGTCGGGGGGTAACTCAATTTCCTGAAACGAGGTGTAATTAGTTTCCCAAAGGGTGTTCAACTCATCTATCGTTGAATACCTTGTTTTGATGAAACTGATAAATTGCTCTTTTACCTGTTCATTGTAATCGGCTTGGTGGGCAAGCCACGAGAATACTCCAATTTCATTGCAAACCTGCATCATTATTACGGGACCACCATTGTGAATCTGTTTTTGACTAATAATGGGCATTACATGGTTATACCATTGCTCAACTTTTGACAGGAATAAAGGGTTAAACAAACTTACGCCACCGCTTAGGACAGCTTCACCTTTGCTATTATGCATTCTAATGGCATCGCCATACTTTTCTACAAACCAATCGGGCAATCCTGCTCCACGATACTCTGCAAGTATAAATGGACCAGGTTTAACAATGCAGGTAAATCCATATTTTTGGCAAAGGTCAATCCATCCAACAAGATCGCGTTCTGGTTGGGTAGTACCATTAAAATCAAAATCATTTTCGCCGATTTCATGCCAAACCCAGGGAACGTAACTACTAATGGTTTTGAGCCCTGCCTCTCTAGCTTTTTTCAGATGTTCTTCCCATAGTTCACGTTTAATTCTGAAATAATGAATTTCGCCAGAGTTCAGAAATACTTTTTTCCCATTTAAAATGAAGTATCCATCTTTGGTCTTAAATGTATTCATAGTATTTCTTTTAATGTTATTCGTTTTGCTCTTTGTTTCGGGTTGTTAATGCTTGCTTTATCACTTGAAGCCGCTTTTCGGTAAGGTTATATCTAAATATGAAAATCAACGAAAGCATGCTCATAATAACTGGTAATCCAATTTCAACAACTCGCATCATAAGAAGAGTATATGGACTCTGACGTTTTAGGGAAGGTATTTTTTGAGTGATTTCATCTAGTTTATGGATGTTTATTGAATCGGCATCATAAATGTTGTATTCGTTTAAGACGCAGTTTATTTCTGCAATGTCCTTTAAAAGGTCTTTGTAATGGGCTCCATCGCCTTTACCATTGATTACGGATTCAAAATGATTTATTAGTTCATAAACCCTATTTTGCGCTTTTATTAAGTTAACATTCATTCTTTGTTTATTAATTTTTCCTGCAAGAACTGAAAGATTTATTGAATCGTGCTTTGATTTGTTTAGAACATAATCATAGTATTTAAGGCTATCCATAGTTATTTTCAGGCTTTGTCGTAAAGCAACTTTTGCTTGAATTTTTGAACTATCGTTTTCGATTGTTACGTGATGATTTAATCTTTCAAGGTAAGCATCATACTTTATGGCATTATCAAGAATTTGACTATTTAACTCCTTAGTATTGTTTATGTTTTCGGAATAGCTCAAAATATTTTTGTTGGTTAGGTCAACCTTGATTTCTTTTATATTTCCTTCAAGGTAATCGACCTTAGTAACCTGATTTTGGTCAAATTGGGTGAATTCAATAAGAATTCCAGCCACAAAACTGGCCACGGCAAAGCCCATTTTAATGAACCACCAAAAAACAGAGTAAAAGCTGCCTTCCTTCCTATGTCCGGTATTTAAATCGTCCTCATCGCATATATCGCCTACCATGGAGGAACCTAAGGTGAAGAAGAATAACATGCCTGCCGAGAGCAGAATAGTTGGAATAATTATCAAGTAAGGGTATACTGTGTTGTAGCAAACTATTTTTGAAAGTTGGGCGATGCCCATTAAGGCAATGGAAAGAATTAAAGTATTACGTTTGCCAAGTTTTGGGCTTACCCAGTTTAACGGGAATACAGCTATAAGCCCAGTAACAGCCCATATGGTTCCATTAATACCAAGCAGATATGCTCCGGCTACCTTATCGCCTGAAAAAACGTAAAAAATGGGTATGTATGAGCCTAGCAGTGTTACAAAATTGAAACCGGTTGCAAGGGTAAAAATGGACAGTGTTAGCCTTATAAAATTTCTGTTTTTGGTGGTATGCTTCATGTCGGTCCAGAAAGGTTTTTTCTCTTGTTTCTTAACCCTTACAAAACTTGGCTCACGTAGTTTTGCAGTCCACCAAAAGGAAAGGGGTATAAGCACTGCTGCTATCATTAACGATACATACCGCATTCCATCGGCTTCGTTTCCTCCGGGGCCTTTAAAAGTTTCTAGGTTGGCAAGCACAAAGAGCCACGGGGTGCTCATGGCAAAAAGATTTCCCACAAAACTTTTTGCGCTAAACAGGCGTGTACGCTCATGCGGATCAACAGTCATTTCTATCCCCAATGCACCGTGAGGGATTTCAAATATTGCGCAGGAAGTGTAGAAGAGCAGTAGAGTTACAAGTATATAGGATAGTTGAAACCATTGATAACCTGATTCGGTGGGGAACCAAATTCGAATGGTTTCACCTTTCGGAATCCACCACATGGCTATAAAGAAAGCAGCTACAAGTATTCCGCCAATCAGTAAGAAAGGACGCCGGCGGCCCCAGCGAGTGCGAGTATTATCCGATAGATGCCCAATAATTGGGTCGGCTATGGCATCCCAAAGGCGGGGTATAATGAGTATTGTTCCCAACCAAAAAGCACTTAAGCCTAAGCTTATGTTCCCCATGAGTCCAATGAGCATGCCGGCTATGTTAAAAAGGGCAATGGGTATTATACCGCCAGCACCATAAGCTATTAGCTGTGAAATCTTTATTCTATTTTCACTTTTTCCCTGTAAGTTATTGTTATTCATTATGCTATATCATTAGTAGTAAATTTTTACTTCGCAGGGAAACTCATTTACTCGTATCTCATTCTCGTTATATGTTTTTATTTCCCTACCATTCATTTCTACCCTTTTGGGGAGCCTTGAACCCTTAAAGTTTTTTATGCAAAGCCCTTTGGATGGAATTTTAATATTACCATCGATTTTAAAGATGTAGTGGTCGTTTTCTTTAGCAATGGAGTAGGATAAGTACCCGTAGTATGTTGGAAGGTTTTGAACCGAAATTCCTTGAGGGCTGTCAATCCAATCCTGTTTAAGTGATGAACCTATGCATAAGGTGTTGTGGTCAGGATCCTCGTAAACAAAAATATTCCTGAACGCATTTATAAAATCACTACCCACCCAAGTGTGAGGCATATCGCCAATGAAAGCTGGTGTTCTATAATCATTCCAAACCACTTCAGCCCAGTGATACCATCCTTGTGGTCGTTGCTGGGTTAAAAAGTAATTGATTAGTTCATGGGCTCTTTCGGGCTGATTGAGCATTATGAACGAGCCAATAATCCTATTCTCATAGGGAGTAAAGTTAACCCAACTGATTTCGTTCGATTTTCTCTGGTTAAAGTAAGTGTAATACCTTTCAAAGGTATTGTAAATTTCAGGTTTAGGGAGATTTTCAAACTCATTGCAAGGGGTAAGCGCAATTGTTGTTGATGTAGCATCAAAATCGCCTAATTCGGCACATCCGGGTATATAGTTAATGTTATGATTTTTAATGGTAAGATTTAATGAGTTATACAGGTCATCTCTGAATTTATCAGTTATTTGCTTAATACGCATATATTCTTCTTGATTACCCAAAGCGATTTGAATATCGCAGGCATCTTTTAGCCCTTTAAGAATGAAAAAATTATCCCAGTATGAATGCATGGGCTTTGCAGAGTAACCCTCGTGGCTAATTGATTCTGGAACTAAACCATAAAAGGCTCTCAGGCTATCAGTTCCGTACCTAAATTTATCGGTGGAGCGTTCGGCAATTAATGATTCGATGTAACCTATTGTTTTGAGGATATAAGGATTCATCTTTCGCAGAAAAACAGTATCGTGACTAAACCTAAAGTATTCATGTATTAGGTAGATAAATTGACCGTGGCTATCGTGCTCCGCAACAGGGTCTGGGCCTCTAAAGTCAACAACACAGGGTACCTTGCCGTTTTCATACAGATGTTGAGCATACAACTCAATAAATTCCTTAACCTCATTGGTAATGCCTGATTTCAGTAGTGCCGATGAAGTAAGGGAACCGTCGCGTATCCAGCTTCTCTCATAGGAACGGGAGCCTGGCTGTATGCCATGAATATCACGGTTAATTAAAATATACATCAGGTTGGCGCGGTAGGTTTTTATCAAATCGTCAGCAGAGCCAGGTAAGCGGAACTTAACGAATCCAGTTTTTTTGCGCCAGTAGTCGGACACTTTTGCAATGGTATCGATGATTTTTTTTATACATAATTCCGATTCATCAATTTTATTGGAATGGTAGGGTGCAATAGCAAAAATTGTATGGGATTGTTGGGGTTTTAGGTTTACAGAGTACTTAACTATTCCACTACATAAACCCAAATCATCAGTTGCCGACATTTCTGATTCGCGTTTACTGAGAATCATTTCGGCGGGGTTAGCACTATAAAACGGAATGGCGCTAAACGATTCAAACTTTTGGGTTAAATAGAGTGATGAGTTATCAATGTCAACTCTGTTTCTCGATTCACTTGCTGTTAATTGGCTAATTGAACCCACTCCACCGGCAAGATTTAAGAATTGGTAGTATGGGTTCACCTGGAATGGTCGTATAAGTAGATATAGTTCAACTAACTGATTCTTTCCGGTGTTGTTTTTTAAAGTATAACCAGCTATTAGTTTTGATGATTTATTTGCTTTGCCGTACGATGTTAACCCAATTTGCAAGTTAACCTCATCGGTATGCCAATTAACCGTTGGGGTGTAATCGTATGTTTTACCATCGATATTATATTCAAGCGATTGTGAGGTTTTTACATTTGACCAATCATAAGTTTTTTGGCCAATCTTTACGATGGGTTCAATGGAGAACTTTGCTTTTTCCACTTCAACCATGCCATCTTCGTTAATCAGTGCCTCTTTTGTATCGCCGCTTACGCCCGAGATAGTCCAGTACGAAGCCTGATCAAGAAAGTACCGAGGGTAGTAGCCCTTTGGCGAATTCTTTGCTATGTACCTAAAAAAGTTGTTAAGAGTATTCGACTCCTCAACCTTAATGATATCGATATCGATAATTCCTATGTCTTTTGTATTGATTGATTCATTTAATCTTATTTTAATATAGCGGGTTTCAAGTTCGAGCAATCTGATGAAACTTGTGCTGTTGAAATTCGAATTTATTGCAGCGGATTTTTCCCAATTTATTGAATCTTCCGATGTTAGTATGTCGAAGTTTTTGGCCTGTTTACCCTGCGCCCAGTTAATTTTTAAACCACCAATTTCACGGGGTGTCTTAAAATCAATAAGTATTTCATGTTTCTCTTTGTTTTTAGCGTACCAAATACTTTTGGTCTGGTAATCGAGTATCTCGGTTATGGGTTTAAGAAGTGAATCTGAGATTTCATATACTGCGGGGTTAGGATATTCATTGGTAATTGGGGGTAAAGTTTTGAAAGTTAAGCTGTCAATCCATATTTTTCCGCTTCCACCAACAAACGATGCCACAGTAAACTCTATCCTATCAATTCTTTTAAGACGTGTATCGGTTGTTGGTCCCCAGGCAAAACTAATATGGCGAGGTTTTACTCTAACCTTTTGCCAACTTGTAGGGAAATTGTAATTGCGGTTGTTTACCCACCAAACATTATTGCCGGTACTGTCAATAAACTTAATCTCAAAGCTGTTTGAAGGTGATTCGGCTTTAATGTAAAAGCTTATTTCATAATTTTCTGGCAGGTCAATCGGAAAAAGCTTTTGAATGCCACAGTAGCCAGTACCCTTAGTAAAATTATATGCTATGCAAATGGATTTGCCTGAAAGGCCTTTATCGGTTTGAGCTGTAATGCTAACCCCATCCGATTTAATAAGATTCCAGCCTTCAATTGTTTTGAACTGATCGAGTGTTACCGTTTGAGCCTTTATTCCGGTGTGTGATGCTAAAACTGATATCAAAGCTGCAGTAATTGTTACCTTTAAGTAATGATTCATACCAAAAAATGTTTAAAAAGAAAAAATATTGACGACTCATAATCTCAGAAAACAATTAATTTATATTCTGAAAACCAAGTTTCTTTAGTCCTGATTGAATTATTGGATCGGGCATTATATAGTTCCAAACCAAACCTGTTCTAAAGTTTTCAATCATAATAAGCATGGGGCCTTGATCAATTCCAATAAAGTCGTTATCGACCCATTTGGCCGTTGGGTTAAATGCATCGTAAAACCCATACTTACCCCAAATCGTGTTACCATAGCGTAGTAACACTGCTTTTGTTGTTGGAAGCACTATTTCGGGAGCAAAGGGTAGCGATGACAGATGGCCATAGGGTGCTATGGTTCCATCGTCAAAGTAATTTAAATCTCTTCCACTTGCGCCTCTACCAGCATACCCTAAAAAGATTTTATTATCAAAGTTATATTTATCAGTTGGACCATCGCATGCGGTAATTCCCCAGCAAAGTGAATCGTAACCTACCCAACCATGCGGGTTATCGATACAGTACTCCCGCTGGGCGTAAGTGGCAATCCGGGAGTTAATGAAGTAATCAATACCTTTTTTGCTCATGTATGAGTCTTGTAAACCTCGGAAATCAATAAACGCTTGAGAAAACTGATGGCCGAAAAGTGGCGGGAATGCAACATGTGAAAAATCCTTGTAGGGTGTGTACCAGTTGTAGGATTCAAGCCAAGAATTGTAGGCCTTTTCAATATTTTTCATTTCCGATCCCGCTGCCAGTATGTATAGGAATAGCGCTTCGTTGTATCCTTTCCATCCCATGTTATGAAGACCCGATTCTGGATACCATCCCATCGATATGGTATATGCATATTGTCCCTGAGGCGGCATTTGCATAAAGTCCCAATCAACCCTTTTTATTAAAAAGTTGGCTATCTCGCGAATCTGTCGTTCTACGTTGTTGTTTGCGTTGTAGTAGTTGCGGGCAAAAATTATCCCCATTAAAAGCAGCCCTGTATCTACCGACGATAGTTCACACTTCCATTCCCTTTTACCTGTTTCCATGTTCAGGAAATGATAATAAAAACCTTTATAGCCCGATGAAAGGGGATCAGGACTTTGCTCGGAGTTTTTAAAGAACTTAAGGATATTCAGGGTTATTTGAGCAGCCTCCTCGCGACTAATCCATTTACGCTCAGCACCTATTGCAAAGCAAGGGATGGCAAAACCTGTAGCAGCTATGCTAATCGGCGACCAAGCAGCTGCTCTGTCCTTAACTGCTCCCCATTGAGGGTGGTGCTCATTCATAAAGTATAGAAACGTTTTATACTGTATCGAATCGAGCATTCTTTCTTCATTAGCCGTTATGGCATAGTCAATTTTACCCTTTGAAGGAAAACTGATATTTTTTCCATTAGAACATGAAAGCATCAGTAAGGTTAACATCAGCGATGCCCTCCAAAACAATCCCTTAATTTTGCTCTTGACAACCATAGGGAAACTTCATTTAAGAGTTATTTGTTAACATTAAAGCCAAGTATTGAAAGACCATGCTTAATCTCCGGGGCCGACATGAAAAGATTCCAGCACAATCCGCTACGGTAGTTTTCGATCATTACAGCTATTGTTCCTTGGTCTATTGCCAAATAGCTGGTTCCCCACCAGTTTGCTGATACATTAAAAGCATCATAAAAGCCATACTCACCCCAAACCTTGTTTCCTAGTTTGTAGTAAAGAAACCGAGCTACCTGTTTGGATTCCTCAGGGGTATATGGCATCGATGATAAAGCAGCCGTTGGGCTAATTACACCAATATCGCGGGTAGGCTCATGCACACCATAACCCGTATTATCGTCCGATGCTGTTAATCCCCAGCAGTCAGCACTGTATAAGGGGTATCGTCCTGGATTAACAATGCAATGTTGACGGTTAATGAGGGTGTGGTTTACGTTTTGCTGCCAGTAGTTGGCATAGTTATCGCTCAAATTTCTCGGGTCTAGGCCCAAAAATGAGTAGTGAGCAAAGAAAAGAGGTCCCCCGTAATCGAATCCAACGGGTAAGGTTATGCCATAGAATGTTTTACCGTTGGTAATTGCACCATTTCTTGCCCAACCTGAATGGTAAACCGAAGCAGTAATGGGGTAGGTAGTTGATGAAGCAGCTAATACATAAACGATTAAAGCCTCATTGTAACCTCTAATTTGCATGTTTATTGCCCAGCCAACGGTAGGCGACCAGTGCCAGTAAAGTACATCTTCACCACCCTTGGTGTACCATGTCCATTCTACTCCATTTACCAATTCATTTATTTGATTTATCAGGTTGCTTTCAGCACTATCATTAGGATTTAGATACTGGCGGAGGGTGATTAACCCTTGAACCAAAAATGCTGTTTCAACCAAATCGCCACCATTATCGTTTGTACTGAAAGGATAAACTTTTCCTGTTACACCATTATACCAGTGCCCCCAAGTACCATGAAACCTATCGGCATTTATCAGGAAATTTACTATAGTTGTAAATCGGCTAATACCCTCAGCTCTTGTTATGAAACCTCGTTCAATACCAATAATGATTGCCATTATGCCAAAACCACTGCCCCCTATTGTAACTATATCGCCCGATGTATTCCTTTCCCTTGCTAAACCTGAGGTTGGGTGAGCAAAATCCCAAAAGTATTTAAAGGCACGATGTTGAATTAAGGTTAATATGCTATCGTCGGATATTTGTTCAAACTTATCGGTTGAATCAAGCTTAGTAAAAAACTTGGCTGAATACCCATTAATGATATTAGCACCCAAGTTTTTGCCTTGCGATACGGTGAATCGATAAAGTGAAAGGGGCTTTAGGTATTCGTTGGGGGTTACGCTTAAAACCTTTGAATCGTCCGAGAACTTATGGCTGTAATTATTGTATATATCGCCTGAAAAGTAAATATTGTATGTGTCAATTTTTAATGTATCAACTGGCTTATCGAAAAAAACTTTTATGTTTGGTTTGTATCCAATATGGTTGATTTGACCATTGTCGGAAACCTTAATGCCATCAATGGTAATTGAATCAACCATAACATTACCAATGGGCTTCGCTGTCTCTTCCTTTTTGCAAAAGGTTACAGAAAGGGAAACTGCAGCTATAATAATTATTGATAAAAAATACTTCATAGGGTTTAATAAAAAATAGGGTGGGGTGTTTTCCCCACCCTATAAGTTTAACTATTCAGTAATTTGAGATACTTCAGCATCGTACAGAGCTTTAACTTCGCTAGCCGAGAGGGCCTTGTCGTAAATACGCAGCTCATCGAGGTTACCCATAAACCAGCCCATCCACTCGTCGGTAGCTTGAGTATCGGTTTTTGGACGCCATGCGCCAATATTAAGCACATCGGCATTCTCAAAATTCAAATCACCAAGAGGTGTTTGCTGATCATCAGCATAACGATTTTCAACTCCTTCTGGGAAATCAACCTTTACACCATCCTTATAAACCATAAACTTGGAGGTAGTTGCATCGTACTGGAAAACGAGGTGCATCCATTTATTAACCTGGAAAATAGATTTTTTTACCTCAATCCATTGACCTTCCCAGGGAACCCCCACTTTTTTAAAGTGAAGCTTAAAGAATAGTGAATCGGCACCCGGATCAGTAAGCCTTTCAATCATGATAGTGAGGTTCCCCCAGAATAGATCATCCGATTTCCCAATTTCGAAAATTTTTGGAACAGGAGTACCATCAACCTTTGGGGATTTAATCCACATGGCAATAGTGTAGGATTTTAAGGTTTTAAGTTTGCTGTTGGCAGGCAAATTATAGCGAAGGAATGCACCGTTAGCACCCTGGTAAGCCTTTCCCCTGCGACCGGCTACATAGGTTACATTTGGCTGTTGAGCAGGAGTGATGTTACCAACTTTTTCCATCGCATTGTCTTCAAATGGTAAGTATGCAACCAAATTGGCTGTTGCAACTGTTCCTGGATCAATCTTCCCATCGTCGTTGTTGTCATCATCTTTACTACATGCGGTGAATAGCAATCCACCCATTACCACTGCGCCAAAAATAAGCGCGCCAAAAATTCTGAATTTGTTCTTCATAGGACTTAAAAATTTAGTTAGACATAGGTTTATTTAAAATGGAATTAATATCCGCTATTTTGAGTTAAATTCGGATTCAGTTGCATTTGGGCAGCAGGAATCGGGTAATGCTCATGCTTGCCTACCACAAATCCCTTGGATGCGAGTGCGGTTGCCGCCTGATTTGTCCGCACCAGGTCAAAATACCTATCTTCTTCCATTGCCAGTTCTGCTCGGCGTTCGTCCCATATATCTTGGAGTGTTGCACCGTTGATACTGGGTAAACCAGCTCGACTGCGAACCATATTGAGAGCATCATCGGTGCTTAACCCACATGTTAGTGGAACTGCAGCACCCTGAACCAGCGCTTCGGCATACATCAAAAGGATATCAGAGTACCTGATTACTCTTATGTTATGGTCAAAGCCATAGCCATTGTAAACCCATCGGTTTTGTGATGAAGGGGTGTAAACTTTTCCGTTGTAAACGGGATTGGTGCAACTCATTTTAATGCTATCGCCTTCAGGCGTTTTTGTACCCCTGTAAAGGAGTGTGGTTGCAGGTCTGATTACCTCACCTCGCGAATTGTAAAAGTCGATAAGGTTTTGACTGGGTGTGCAGAAACCCCAACCTTGCATGTTGGCAGGTGAATTGCCACGCGGGCCTTGTACATAACCATACTCAAGGTAAGCTGCATCGCCCGATGATTTTCCTAAAGTAGAACTTTGAATCTCGAAGAGCGATTCTTTTGAGTTTTCACCGTCGAGGCTAAATACTTCGCGGAAGTTATCGAGTAATCTAAACCTACCCGATGCAATAATTTTATCGGTTAACGAGGCAACAGAATCCCATTCCGATTGGTATAGATGTACTTTAGCTTTGATGGCCATTGCGGTGTACTTCGATATTCTGCCGCCCCATTCTTTGGTATAGCCATCGGGAAGAACAGCAATGGCTTCCTCTAAGTCCTTTTCAATGAAAGCATAAAGTTCGCTTGTGCCGGCCTGATTTAGCGAGGCCAACTGTTCCGAAGAGAGAACAGTGTCAACAATGGGTACCCGTCCAAATAATCGGGTAAGATTAAAGTATGCGTAAGCCCTTATTACTTTGGCTTCACCCTGACATTGAATGGCATAATCGCGATCCGACTTATTCTGGAGGTTTTGAACGAACAAGGGCATCTGGTGAATGGCGTAATTAGCGCCACTAACAATATCGTAGTATCCAGTCCATAAGGCATTTATAAGGCCATTAGTGGGTTGAAAGTTTAAGTTATCGATATCGCGCATTTCCGGATTATCTTCAGGAGTACTCCCCTTATCGGCATTATCTGAGGCAATCTCAAAGGCTCCAATGTAAGGGAAAACATGAGCCCCCCAGTTTCGTAACTTAGCATAGGCAGCACTCACAGAAAGGAATATGTTTTCGGATTTAGTATAATCAATTCCGGTTGTGGGGAGGGTTCCTTCCTGCCTAAAATCAAGAAAGTCTTCGCAGTTCCATAGCAGTAAAATTGCTATCAGCGATATTATGATGTACTTTAAGTTTTTCATGGCACTAAGGTTTTAGAATTAAAAAATCAACTTAACACCCAGTGTGTAAATGGCTTGCATAGGATAAACGTTAAAATCGATTCCACTGCTAATTGGCGACCCACCAACTTCGGGCGTAAATCCTTTATAGGTAAAGAATGTGTATGGGCGTTGGGCTGTAAAAAATACCCTAAATTTGGGTACAAAGGGAATTTTATCGGTTGTATAGCCAATTTGGATGTTTTGAATTCGGATGTAAAATCCGTTTTCAACAAAGAAGTCGTTAGCTTGTTGGATAAAGGATGAATTGTAGGCTTCTGCTGATGGGTACTCAGTCGATTTATTTGAAGCGGTCCACCGGTTCATGTAAAAGTCCTCGTCGTAATTTCCATCGGGAAATACGTCTCTATTCATTCTCTTGGCGTTCAGTATTTTATTGCCATACTGCCCGGTAATGGAAAGGCTAATATCAATTTTTTTGTAGTTTAAACCTAAGTCAAACCCAGTGATTAACCAAGGTATGGCGCTACCCAGGTAAACCTTGTCCTTTTCATCAATTACTTTATCGCCGTTTTGATCTTTGTACTTAAAGTAACCTTTATCTTTTATGGCTTGGCTAATTGGGTCTTTTAGGGCTTCAAGTTCACTTTTATAAACTCCTGCAATTTCATACCCGTAGAATGAACCTATGGGGTGTCCTACAGCAGTTCGGGTTGTGTAGTTTCCCCTTACATATCCACTAGGTATATACTCTCTGCCATTGAGTTCGAGAACCTCGTTATGGTTGAAAGTAGCGTTAAATGATATGGTATAGTTTAAATCCTTGGATATTTCATTTTTATAGTTTAAGGATAATTCCAGCCCGGTATTCAGAACCTTGCCATTGTTTCCGAGCAGTTCAGCAACTCCTCCACCAGTAGCAATAGGTGCATAGAATACAACGTTGTTCGTGACACGGTAGTAGAAGTCAATTTCACCCGAAAGTTTTTGATTTTTTAGTGTGTAGTCGACACCCAAATCGAATTCGGAAACAGTTTCCCATTTCAGGTAGTTTTGCATAACGGTTTGCGCTCCCATCCCATCGACCAGGTTATCGCCAAATACTCCTGAACTTTCAACACCGGTTTGACCAAGGATTACCGAGGAGTTAGAGGGTACATTGTCATTACCTAACATCCCCCAACTTAGGCGAAGTTTCAGATTGGCAAACTTCTCGTTAATTCTGCTGAAGTTTTCTTGGGTAATGTTCCAAGCCAATCCAAGCGAAGGGAAGTAACCCCATTTTTGCTGATACTTTGAACTAGCATCGGCGCGGAATGTAAGGGTGGCAAAATATTTGTCATTGTGATTAATAGTACCTCGGGTGAAAAACGAAAGCCCATTGTACCTTGCTGCAGCATCGTAGGCATTGCGGTCGCGGAATGAACCATTAATAAGGTATTTTGATTGATCATCATACCCAGGAACGCTATTGGCATACCCTGAGAGGGTTTCCCATTTCTCCATTCTGACCGAATGCCCTAGGAGTATGGAGTATGAAGTTTTTCCAGCACTATTCTTATAGGTTAAAAGGTTATCGATGATTTGCTTCGATGCGCCACCAAATGTTTTTGTCAGGCTCGATTTGGTTACCCCTTGGGAACCCCCTACATAGAATTGTGGTGTGTAGTTTCGTTGGTTCCAGTTGTCCTGATCCTGGTTGTATGCAGCCCTATAGGCGAGTTTATCCTTTAAAATATCAAGTTCAGCATATATACTGAAAACCTCTTTGTGTCCTTTTTCAAAGTTATCGACATAGTATGCTGCAGCCACGGGGTTTCCGTACTGGTTACCAAAACCATATCTTTGGGGCGATCCAAATTTTACGGGATAAGCGTCGCTGTTGGTTTGGTCATATACTGGGTAAACCGGTGGGTTAACAAAGGCTCCAAAAAAAGCACCTGTATTGGGGTTGTACTTGGTATAATTTGAAATAATTGTATTAATACCAATTTTTAGGTTTTTATTCACTTGTTGATCGAGCCTACCCCTGATGTTATAACGCTGGTAATTGTTTTGGGCATCCATAATACCGTTCTGGTAAATGTAGTTGCCCCCAATGGAGTATGAAGTTTTATCGGTCGATCCGGAAATATCCAGGTTGTGGTTGTTCATGCCAGCAGGTCTAACAAGTTCCTGGTACCAGTCGGTACTGGTTGGGTAATTCGCTGGGTCTTTTGGAACGTAACCGGTAATATTTTCATTTGCCTCGTTAAGGAGAGCAACGTATTGATCCTTTGTGGCCATTTTAAGGATATTAACGGGCACCTGGAAGCCAACATAACTATCGTAACTTACTGTTGGAATCCCTGATTTACCCTTTCTGGTAGTTACTATAATTACTCCATTTGCAGCTCTAACTCCGTAGATAGCAGAAGCTGAGGCATCCTTAAGAACTGTTAGGTCTTCCACATCGCTTGAACTCAAGAAGTCAATATTGTCAACAAAAACCCCATCGACTACATAAAGGGGTTTAGCATAATCGCCAATTGAACCTACGCCCCTTATTTTTACGGTTGCTCCGCTACCAGGGGCGCCGCTATTAATAATTTGTACCCCTGAAACTTTACCCTGCAATGCATTCATGGGGTTTGAAGAAACCTGTTTTGAGAGTTCATCCCCTTTAACGGTAACAATGGGTGCGGTTAAGTCCTTTGCTTTTTGAGTCCCATAACCAACCACAACAACCTCTTGGAGCTGGGTTGACCTCAATTTTAGGGTAACATCTATTACCTTTTGATTTGTAATTTCTACCTCTGTATCCTCAAATCCCACAAATGAGAATACCAAAATCTTATCGCCGGGGAGCACCTCAATTTGATAGTTTCCTTCCAAATCGGTATTGGTACCCCGGGTTGTGCCCTTAACAGTAACGTTTGCACCGGGAAGTTTTTCGCCTGTATCGCCTGCCTTTACAGTTCCTTTAATTATTTGCTGTGCAGATGATGAACTGAAAAGTAAAACAAGCAAGAAAGATCCCGCTATGCGTATTAAAGTTTTTGGTTTGGTTTGAGTTAGGCAGTGCATAGCTTTATGTTTTTTGAACAATTCGTTTAAAACGTTTTCGAAATCAAAATTATAGTGTGGGTTAGATAAAGTCCACTATTTAACATCATCATTAATTACGTGGGGCGAAAATCAATCCTGGATACAGTTGCTCAATACTACATCACTTCAAATCAGAGGGATATTAAATAATTGACAAACAAATAAATACATCAGAATGTTTTGTAAAAATTTTCAAAGCATGATTTGAATAAATCAACCTAATAATTTCACCCAAGTGCCATGATTTAACAAATTAAACAGGACTAATAAAACGGAAGGTCTGAAACATTAATAGAGGAATGAGTCGGAATAGATGGAATATAATGGGGTTAGAGGAAGTTAGAGGAAAAGAAAAGAGATAAATCTAAATATATTGTTAGAACTATTGAAAAACTGAAATGAAGCAAAGCTAAGCCTTACTAAAACTTAAGTATGAAGTCGTTAAGATTATCATTAGTGTCGAGCCCTAATCGTTTTCTTAATCGGTACCTTCGTTCCTCTACCCCACGGATACTAATGTTAAGCAGGGGTGCAATTTCTTTTGACGATAGATTCATGCGAAGGTATGCACAAAGCCGTAAGTCGCTTGGTGTAAGCAACGGGTAATTCTCTTTTAATCGTCTAAAGAAGTTTTGATGGGCCTGATCGAATAATTTTTCAAAGATTTCCCAGTCGTGATCGCTTTCAATGTCTTGGGTAATTAACCTGCTTATTTTGCTGTAATACTTATTTGGGATTCGGTACCCCAGTTCGCTCTTTAAGCCTTTAAGTTCTTGGGCAATATCCTGTAAGAGTTGGTTTTTGCGAACAATTGCCATTGTGCTCAATGCTAATTGCGAGTTTTTATTTTCAATATCGGCTTGCAACTTTTCGTTCTGAAGTTTTATGATAAACTTTTCCTTTTCTTCCTTTTCCTTGTTAATTTTCTCAAGTTCTAGCTTACGTTTCTCTTCGTAATGCTTTTTCACTTTCTTTTTATACCTTGCTCTTGTGTACGTTGTGATTGCAAAACCAAGAAGTATGTAGAAACCAATTGCCTTCCATGATGCGTAAAGGGGAGGTAAAACCTTTATCATAATGGTAGCGTTTGGGGTAATATGACCCTTTGAATCTAGTGTTCTAACCTTGAACTTGTACGTACCGGGCGAAAGTCGCTTATAGTCAATTGATGTATTTGAGGTCCACTCGCTCCATTCCCGGTCAACACCATCAAGCATATATTGGTAGAAGTGTTTAACACCAATAATATCTTTTGAAGTAAATGAGAATGAAACGTTATTTTTATGCCATGGGATAGTAAGTTCTTTATTTTTATTTAAACGGGGGTGGCTTTTTACATTTTGTACGCCGTTCCAAATTACAACCTCTGTAATAATTGGAGGGTGAATGTCGATAGGAATTCTATCGAACATTTTTAGGTTAAGAATGGAGAAACCATTATCTAAGCAAATAATTTGAAGGCTATCATTAAGGCTAACAATATTTTCGTATCCATCAACCATTTCAATATTGTAGGCTTGGGGCAATATTCTATACTTAAGTTTAGCTTCCCCGTAGTGTATTTCAAATAAACCCCATTCATCATCTTTTATAAACCAGTAATGGTTTGCAGGGAGCGAAATTATTGCTTTACATTTTTCAAAACCCTGCAGCTGGTAATTGATTTCGTTAAAGGGTATGAACTGCTCTGAAATATCATCCCATCGGAGTATATTATTTTGATTGGGAATTACTATTCGATTTTCAATTTTGTAAATCCTATTTGTGTTGATTTTCAAGTTATTCTTAATCCCTATCGTATCAAGTTTCAATATTTCCGACAAGTCATTGCTGATTTGAGCCCGGTAAACTCCGGTTACGGTATGTCCTAGCCACAAATAGTTTTGAAAATCGATTTGTAGAAAACGAGTTGGCGATGAGTAGTTCGAAATAATTGTATTGACCTTAAGTGAGCCATCTTCATAGGTATAGGTAACAATGTTCCTGTAAGTGCTTTGAATAAACAAATTGGGATCCATTCCAAAGCGTTTAAGATTATAACCGCCTGAGATGTTACATATCTTAGTCAAATATCCATTTGAGTAACTATACGTTCCATTATTTAAACCAAAGTAAATTTTATTGCCAATCTGCCTGGTAAACCAACATTGTCCTTGCGTACCGTCAACTAAGCCTTTGCTTTCAAATTCGCCATTTTCGTTGAGAATATACGTGTATACACCTTGGTTTGTAGCCAAGTAAAGCTTTTCGTCTAAAAGCGTTCCCGAGTAGCAAGCAAAGTTTTCCTTGTCATTAACATAGGTACTGATGGGTGAGTTGAAAGCCACATAGCTTATCCCTTTATCTTTTCCTACCCATAAGTTTCCTATTGAGTCATATTGCATGGAAAGGATGGTGTTATTTTGAATAAGTTTTGAATCGATGTGATGCACCAGGGTTCCTTTTGCATTGAAAATAAATATTCCTTCCAGTATTGTTCCAATGGCAAGTTTATCGCCACTGCAAATGGCAATATTTGGATTCGATTTAACAAGTTGAATATCGATTGATGTTTTCCAGGGAGTAAATGAAACACCATCGAATTTGTAAATCCCCATTGTTGAGGTTAAGAAAAGAGTATCATTGTTTAATACAACAACCGATTTAACTTCGGTATTTTGGAATATTTCACTTCCCTTTACTTGCCTTAAGCCTAAAGTATCGACACGGTATAGAGGGCCATTGATTGCTTGAGCAAAAATGTTTTTACCCGCCTGCATGAGTAGAAGAATAGAAAAATCTAAAGGCACTTTACCAATTTTATCACGTGACAGGTAAAATATTGTACCAAAGCTTTGGAAGAAAACTATGTCATCGTTAGCAACTATCCGCCAAAACTCTTCGTTATGGATGGTTGATTTAAAGGAGTTCGCCAGCGAAATATAATTGCCAACTTTGCTATTTAAAATCTCAAAATAGCCAAAATCTTCAAAAGTGCCAATATAAATTCTATTCCTATGGGCTAAAACTGAACGTATAGTAGTATTTTCTGGGAGGGGTTTATTTTTCCATGTTGCACCATCAAAGTAAAGTAAACCATAATTATTGCCAAAAATGATATTGTGTTGCATTCCAAGGCAGATTGACCAATTCTGATTACCTGCCCGATAATCTTTTTTCTCAAAGTTATTGATAAGAAGTGAACTTTGACAGTAAGTATAGCTGCTTATTGCTAGCTGAATATTTAATATCAGTAAACTAAATGGACAGTTCAAGGCTTTTTCTTTTTGGTTTTGGTAATCCTATCCTTGAACAAATATATCAAATTTCATCAAATATTTAACCACTATTCAGTTATTACACCAGAGCCAACCAGCTCATCGTCGATATACCACGCAGCAAATTGACCGGCAGTTATGCCGCGCTGGGGTGTATCAAATGTAAGGTAGTAGTCATTATCAGTATGGTGAAGTGTGGCCTTTTGCAGCGGTTGGCGGTACCGTATGCGAGCCAGAACCTGCATCGATTGCCCTGAAGGCATTGCTAAATCGGGTCGGAGCCAGTGAACCTCGTTGGTGTTCATGAAAAGACTGGATCGGTATAGCCCCGGGTGGTTTTGCCCCATGCCAACGTAAACAATGTTATTCTCAATATCGGTGTCTATAACAAATAGGGGTTCGGCCTTACCACCAACATTCAAGCCTTTCCTCTGACCAATAGTAAAGAAATGAGCGCCATAATGCTCGCCAACCACCTTGCCGTCGGAAATCTTGTAGGTGTAAGGTCTTGAGAGCGAAACTAAATCGTTTTTATTGATATTGGGTATTTGGGTGTAAAACTCGGAAGGTATTTCAACTATTTTCCCCTTTTTGGCCTTTAGTTTTTGTTGGAGGAATACTGGCAAATCTACCTTACCCACAAAGCATATTCCCTGCGAATCCTTACGTTCTGCCGTTGCAAGGCCCAGTTCTGCCGCAATTTTCCTAACCTCGGGTTTATGCAGGTGACCAATCGGAAAGAGTGTTTTACTAAGCTGTTGCTGGTTAAGCTGGCACAGAAAGTAGCTTTGATCCTTATTGGGATCAACTCCGGCAAGTAGTCGGTACAGTGTGCTGTTATCTTTTGTCATGGTTTCTTTTCTACAGTAATGCCCTGTTGCCACATACTTAGCACCAAGTTTTAAGGCTGCTTCCAAAAAAGCATCAAACTTGATTTCTCTGTTGCAAAGCACGTCGGGGTTGGGTGTACGACCCTTGGAATACTCGCTGAACATGTAATCAACAACACGTTGACGGTACTGTTCGCTTAGGTCAACAAACTCAAAAGGGATATTAAGTTTACGGGCAACCATCTCAGCGAATTGCTTATCATCGTCAAATGGGCAATCGCCTTTGAGCACGCCAGTAGTGTCGTGCCAGTTTTTCATGAACATCCCAATAACCTCGTAACCCTGCTGCTTTAACAGGTAAGCAGCAACGCTTGAATCAACTCCACCTGAAAGACCTACAACTACTCGTTCCATTCCTATAATAAATTGCCGTAAAGTTACTAAATACTATTTTTTAGTGCGATTTTTATTAAAGGAACAGGATTAATTCTATCAAATTCATAAATTTATTGAATCAAAATAAATATGTAATCGATGCGATTTGCTATCATTACCTGCTTTATAATCTCGTCGCTGATGTCAATTGCCCAGCGATACAATATTGAAATCATAGGTTTAAAAGATGGGGTGCTTCATTCGTTGGTTACTGGGATTGATCAGGATGCGCAGGGAAAGGTATGGTTATCAACCGGTGGAGGGCTTTGCAATTATAATGGATTTGAGTTCAAATACCTGACCACAAGGGACGGTCTTAACTATACGCGCTTAACCGATGTTGCTGTTGATGCCGAAGGCAATATTTGGGCTGGCTCATCGTTGGGATTAAACATGGTGAGGGGTAATCGAATTTTAACCATTCCAAAAGATACAATTGGCGAGGTTGTCTCCCTTGGCAAATCAAACTACGGGGTTTGGGTTTTGAGCAATAAAGGTGTGTTCAGAGTGGCTTATGGCAAGGATAAACTTGAGATTCTTCAGTACTCACTACCGGTCAACTTAAGCGGTTCTTTAAACCCTATTTTTCAGGATAGGCCTTTAACCGATTTTGTTTTTCAATCCAGTTTGAACCATGTATATGTTGGGCATAAAGGAATTCTTTATAAGTTGAGTAACGCAACATTCATCCCTTTAACGTTTGAATCTTCGGTTTATGTTAATGCATGTAATGAAAATGCTAATGGCCATGTTTATGCAGCTACCAGTAATGGGCTATATAGGCTAGTAGGTGATAATCCTGTATAAGTAAATCATATGTATGCCAGTAGGATCGATATTTTGAAGTTTGTTTGTATAGGCAGTAAGATTTGGTGTAACGGAAAGCTTAAAAGGTCTGACGAGATTTCAGTCCATGCTTTTGGCCTTGAAGATTATAACATTAACAGAACACTAGGAATTAGGAATGGTTTGCCCGATACCCCTCAAAGTTATGCGTAGACCATGAACATAACCTTTGGATTTTAACCAATAATGGCATTGCAATACTAAAGGGTGAAGCCTTTACCTGTATTACAACCAACGATGGTTTAGTTGGCATTAAAATCTGGGGTATTTATAGGGTGAGCGATGGGACTTTATGGGCAGGAACCATTGGTGAAGGTTTATCAGTTGTTAGCCCTACCAAGATTTACCAGTATTCCACTAAAAATGGACTTCTTAATAACTATGTTGGCAAAATATTCGAATCGTTCGACAGGAAAATTTATGTTGGTACAAGCAATGCCGGATTAAACCTTGCAACCTATAATAATTCAACCCAAGGCTATTCCTTTAAGAGGCTTCCATTGCTTCCAAACGATAGGGTTAGAATTGACGATATAGCCGAGGATCGGCAAAAAAGGATTTGGGTAGCCACGTCTAAGGGCGTATTTTATGCAAATGATGGAATTCATTTCAGCCATTTCCCTCTTTTTGATGGCGATACGCGGGGAAGGGCCAAAAGTTACAGATAGATACTTTAAGAAAGCGAATGTGGGTAGGAACTCGGTTCAACGGTGTTTTCTTTATTGAGAACAACAAAGTCTTTTAGTTCATTGACATCGATAAAAACGCTGAAATATCAACTATAGCCCAAGATTTTAAAGGAAACTTATGGTTCGGAACCCGGAATAGCGGGGTTTTTCGTTACGATGGTTCAAACATAAAGCAAATTAGGGAAACTGATGGTATTTCATCGAATCTGATTTATGTGCTTTATGCCGATACCGATTATATTTGGATTGGAACTAATTTAGGCTTGGATAGATTGAGTCTTTCCAACTATAGTAAAGGTAAAATCAATATAAGGCACTATGGCTCCAATGAGGGTTTACCCGATTTAGAAATTAACCTTAATGGCGTATTAGACGATGGAGAGGATGGCTTTTGGATTGCTACAAACGGCGGACTTGCCCATTACCAGAAGAGCCTCGATAAAATTAATAACATTCCCCCAAAGGTGAGCATTACCAATCTACTCCTACGTTTGCAACCCACCCTTTGGGCCGATTATGCCTCTGGCATTGATGAGCTCACCGGACTCCCTTCTTAGCTAAAACTTAGTTACTGGCAAAACCATTTGACCTTTGAATTTGCGGGTGTTAACTTTAAAAACCCACAGGGTGTGAAGTATGCCTGGTTTTTGGAAGGATTGGATAACAGTTGGGTTGAGAGCAAGAACCGGCAGGCGGTTTATAGTAACCTACAGCCCGGGAAAACTTATCGTTTACACCTGAAAGCAGCCAACAGCTATGGCATTTGGTCGGACGAGGTGGTGTCGATGCCAATTTATATTGCCCCGCCTTTCTGGGTTACATGGTGGTTTAGGCTTTTAATTGTAATTGTGTTGGGTGTTTTAATTTACTGGTACGTAAACAGGATAATTCAGTTCCTGAAAGAACGTCAGGAGGAACTTGAAGCTATGGTTGAACAGCGCACTGTGGAACTCAGGGAACAACTTGATATTGTTGATGATAAGAACAGGCAGATAATGGATAGTATTATGTATGCAAAGTTATTGCAAACATCAATGCTGCCTAACTTGGATGACTTTAAGAGATATTTTAACGATGCCTTTATTTTTTACCGCCCTAAAGATTTTGTAAGTGGCGATTTTTACTGGTTTTGTCATCATAATAACATTTCGATTTTTGCTGTGGCCGTTTGTACTGGACATGGCGTACCCGGTGCCATTGTCAGTGTAATCTGTGAGAATGCTTTAAGGAATGCAGTTAGGGAGTGTAATTATCAAAACCCCGCCCAAATACTCACCATTACCAATGTTCACGTTGTAGAGTTCTTTGCTCAATCGCAAAAAAGCATTCACGATGGAATGGAAATAACCTTGGCTATTTTCAACCACCATACTTTAGAGTTAGATTTCTGCGGAGCTAAACTTCCCCTTTACTACACCAGTAAAGGCGAAGTGGTTAAATTAAAACCCGATATTTATCGAATTGGTTGGGATACTGAAAAGGTCGTTTACAATAACCAACGAGTAAAACTCTCAAAGGGTAATCTGATTTTTGCCTTTACCGATGGTTTTTGCGATCAGTTTGGAACGGAAACCAGGCAAAAGTTTTCCTCGGCACGTTTAAAAAATCTACTGTTGGAAAATGGCCTGCAGCTTCATGCCTATATTGAGCAAGTGCTTTCCATAACCTTTGAACAATGGCGCGGGTTTAATGAGCAAACCGACGATGTTTTGGTTATGGGGGTTAAGATTTAAGTGGGTATAAGGCTAAACCTTTTTCTCTTCACATTGTTATATGTGATTATTTAAATCACTATCAACCGACAAAACTCAATAATTGTCGGTTTTGTTTTTATATTATTCATATTCAATAATATACAAATCAGTTTTTCGTTTTACTAAAACCTACCCCCCTCAAAAGAGGGACATTTGTATGGCTGAAGGGCTCTTGTTGCGGCTTGTCCTGCGCTTGGTATAGGCACGCCTACCCTCGGTTACTACCCACATCAGGTCTAAATGGCTTACCAGGTG
>DSBV01000078.1 GCA_011045955.1 Bacteroidales bacterium
AAAAAGCAACGAGAGATTGTTGTTGAGACGGACTTATTTTCTGGATAATTAAAAATTTATAGCGTATTCAGTGGGGTCCATAGGCTTTTTGGCTAATTTTCGAAAAGTTTCGGATGCTAGTGATCAAGGAACTATTTCCGGGTGAGCCACTGTTGGAGGACAGCTATGAGGCTGCAATTGAGCAGTTTACAGGCAAATGTAAGTGTGGCGGCCAGTTTAGGTTTAATGTACCCCCACGCTGCCCACGTTGTCGTTGCACCGATTTCGAAATGGACAACACCGATGCGCTTTGTTACGATTAAATCGATACATGTTTGAAAAAGTGTAATCAGAGATTAGTGTAGAATTGACAGCTTAACATTGTGCTGCATTCTTTTTATCTTCGTGCTAAACAAAATGTAATGAATCAGGTAGATATTGCCGAACTTTACAGGCAGGTAAAGGAATTCTGTGAACACGATACTACTGGCCACGACTGGTGGCATGTGCATAGAGTAACACAGCTGGCAATACATTTAGCCAAGCACGAAGGGGCCGATGTTCTGCTTGTTGAGCCGGCAGCACTTGTTCACGATACCGACGACTGGAAACTAAAGGGAGGAGAAGGATATCCGAATGCAACCTTAATACTCAAGGCAGCCGGTTACAACAGTAAACAGATTGCTGACATTTTGGGGATTGTGGTGCAGGTGTCATATAAAGGGGCTGGCGTCGATACCACACCACGTAGTATTGAAGCCATGGTGGTTCAGGATGCCGATAGGCTCGATGCCATTGGAGCCATTGGCATTGCGCGAGCGTTTGCCTATGGCGGCTCTAAGCATCGCCCTTTGTATCTTCCCCATTTGGAGCCCCAATTGCACCAAACCTTTGAGGAGTATAAGACAGCTCAAGGCCACACCATTAACCATTTCTATGAGAAACTTTTGCTCCTTAAGGACAGGATGAACACCGCTACGGCTAAAGCCTTGGCCGAGGAACGCCATAGGTTCATGGAAATTTTTCTGGAACAGTTTTATAGGGAGTGGAACTTTAAACCATGATTATTGCCATTATCGATATGGGCACCAATACCTTTAACTTATTGGTAGCTCAAACTTCAGGAGAAATCCTACACGAGAGTAAATTACCGGTTAAACTTGGAGAAGGAGGTTTTACAGATAATTGGCTTACACCCGAAGCCATGCATAGGGCATACAACGCCATTAATACACATCTAACTACTGCTAAAAGCTTTGGGGCATCGCAGTATTATGCCTTTGCAACATCGGCTGTGCGCGATGCTTCAAATGGACATGCATTTGTAAGCGAGATAACACAAAGGTTTAATATTGATGTTGAGGTAATAAGTGGCGATCGCGAGGCTGAGTTGATCTGGAAGGGCGTAAATGCAGCGGTAGACCTGGGCGAAAGCCCTGCAGTTGTTGTTGATATTGGTGGCGGCAGCAACGAGACCATTATTGCCAATTCTAAGCAGATATTCTGGCTCCGCAGCTTCAACCTTGGCGTAACCCGAATTGCTGAGAGTTTCCCAATTTCCGATCCTATTACTACGGATGAACTCGAAGCCATTGAAAGCTACATGCTTCAAACGGTTGAGCCATTGCTTCTGGCAGCAGCAAACCTAAATCCGAGGATTTTGGCCGGTAGTTCAGGTGCATTCGACTCCTTCAGAAAAATATTAGCGCAAAAAGGGATTATACATGATACATCAAAGTTTTCGGTCGAAATACCCGTTGATGAATATTTGAAGATACACCAATTCTTTGTTGCATCAACCCATGCCCAACGGCTTGCACTGCCGGGCCTTGACCCCATAAGGGTCGATTTAATTATCCCCGCATCGATATTTGTTAACCTGCTGGTTCAAAAGCTGGGTATCAAAAGGATGTTTCAGTCCGATTACGCCTTAAAGGAAGGGTTTTGGGAGGAGCTATGTAATAAGGATAAAGGATAAATAATTCTCAATAACCCGTTCTGAGAATATAAAATTGTGGGATTTAAACGAACAGTGCTTTGGTTTTTGGGGCTGGAACCTTTAACAGATTACATCTTAACTAATTTTTTTATCTTTACACCAAAATACTGGTTATGTCAAAAATTTTGGTTATAGACGACGAGAAAGCGATTCGTAATACCCTGAAAGATATTCTTGAGGTAGAAGGCCATTCGGTTGATGTTGCCGAGGATGGCCATGCAGGCCTTGAGATATTTGATGATGGCAGCTATGAACTTGTGCTTTGCGATATAAAAATGCCGCAGATGGATGGCATTGAGGTACTTGAGAAGCTTCAGGAGCGCCAGCCCGATTTACCCGTGGTAATGATTTCCGGACACGCTAATATCGATACGGCTGTAGAGGCAATCAAAAAGGGAGCCTTTGATTTCATTGAGAAACCACTTGATCTTAACCGGTTGCTAATTACTATTCGGAATGCTACCGATAAAACCGTTCTGATACAAGAAACCAAAACGCTTAAGCGTAAGGTTTCAAAAGCATACGATATTGTTGGAGAATCGCCTGCCATAGTTAAGGTTAAGGAGATGATTGACCGCGTGGCACCAACTGAGGCTCGTGTTCTAATAACAGGTCCCAATGGAACTGGCAAGGAACTGGTAGCTCGCTGGTTACACGAGAAGAGCGTCCGGGTAGCCATGCCTTTTGTGGAAGTAAACTGTGCAGCCATTCCTTCGGAATTAATTGAGAGCGAACTTTTTGGTCACGAAAAGGGGGCCTTCACTTCGGCCATAAAGCAGCGGAAGGGTAAGTTTGAACAGGCCGACGGTGGTACCCTGTTCCTCGATGAAATTGGCGACATGAGCCTTAGCGCCCAGGCAAAAGTGCTCCGTGCCTTACAGGAGAATAAAATTAGCAGGGTGGGTAGCGATAAGGATATCACGGTAAATGTTCGAGTTATTGCTGCAACCAACAAGAATATTACCCAGGAAATTGAAAAGGGAACCTTTCGTGAGGATTTGTACCATAGGTTGAGCGTAATAATTATTAACGTTCCTCCATTGTCCGAACGGATTGAGGATATCCCTTTACTCGCTCAGCATTTCAACGAACAGATTTGCGCCGAGTATGGAATACCTCCCAAGGTTATTAACCCCGATGCCATTGATGAGCTCCAGAAGCTCAAATGGACAGGAAATATTCGTGAGTTGCGCAACGTTATTGAGCGCTTAATAATACTTTGCGACAAGCAAATCACCGGCAACGATGTTAAGGCCTTTGCCGGGCCTGCATTTTGAGGTATATAAAAAGCACAAAAGGCCGGGAAAAATCCGGCCTTTCGTGTTTGTTAGCAAATTTACTGCATGGTGAACACCGTTACGTTATCCACTCTAAAAGCTGTGGATATAGTCGAACTTCCCGTGTATTTAAAACCAATGCAAGCATTTCCTGCAAAGTCTTTAATATTTATATTACCTGACGATACCCAACGATTAGTACCATCGGCTTGCTTTACAATGTAGGCATCGGTTAGTTTAGTCCATGTTGCCGATTGGGGGTTGCTTCCATCAAAATTGCTTGAGATGAATACTTCAAGGGTTGCATTAGCCCAATAATTGTATTGTGTATCAAACTTAAGGTAGGCATTAACTCCGCTGGGAATGTTGAAATTTGGTGAAATCAGCCATGCTGTATTGTTTGCTTCACCCGATTGGTAGGGGTTCATTTCAGCATAAACATTACCGCTATACTGTTTTGCATTCCATACTTTAGTGCCAGCTTCAGCAATGGTTTTCCATCCATCGATACTGATTGGGCTACTAGGATTAGTAACTGGTGCCGATTGAAAATCTTGGCTCAATATGAAGGTCTTAACCAATCGGGGTTCAATCAGCCTTACCTCGCCAACTTTACGGATGGTAAGCTGATAATCGCTGTTATACTTGGTAAGAACAGCAGTAATTTTGCCACGGCCTGTTGGCAGTTCAACCCCTGCAAAATTGGCGTAATTACTAGTTCTAACTATAATTGTTCTTCCGGTAGTTACCTCCTCCAATATTCTGTTTGTGGGTACAGAGCTTTCAGCGTAGGTTTTACCCATCTCGTTATCGGCAAATTGAACTCCAGATAGGGTAACAACCTTGCCAATTAAGCTGTCGCTTAGTTGTGCAATTGAGGTTTCAGTCACGCTCACCTCATTACCGGTGCTAATCACAAAAACATTTTTGTAGAAATCGCTTGCAGGTAATCTACCAATAGATCCATTATTATTACCACCAAGTTGTATTACCCCACCGTAGGTGCCCAAGTAAAGGTACTTGCAGTTAATCCTTATTTTGGTTCCAACGGGGAAGTCAGTGTAAAGGCCTGTAACGTCAACCTTAAATTCAATGGCTCCCGTTTCATCTTCAATAAAGAGCTGTTTGTAAAGGTTCCCTGACTCATCGTTTGCCGTAATAACACCCTCAATAACTAAATCGTATGGTATTGGGTATAGCGCAGAACCGTCATAGAGGAGTTTTAGCTGCTCAATGGTAGTGTTTTTAGCTGGCACCTCTGAACCAAAGCGGGGTTGGTCGAACTTAATATCAAGGGTATCGCGAATAAGGAGCTGGTAGGTGCTACCAAATAAGCTTAGGACTCCGGTTATGGAACCACTACCGGTTGGAACCTGATTCTTGGCAAACTTAGCGTACCCGCTTGTTCTTAGTATGATCTGATTCCCATCTTGGTCAACAAGAATACGGTTTGTATTTACTCCAGGCATGCTATAGGTTGCAGCAGGGTTCCAGAATTGAACACCCTCCAGTTTAACTAGCTTTTGGACTTTATCGGTGCTGAGGGTTGGAATGGTAATAGTTTCAGGTTGAATGCTAATTTTATCGCCGGGCACCTGAATTGTTTTGGAAATAGCTGAGGGTTCGATACCAGTAACCTTTAGCACGCCTCCATCGGTATATCCCAAACCTATTTGGTACATACCGTTGTAATTGTCAATGGCCAGATTGTCAACCCTAACCAGCACTCTTTTTCCCGGTTTTAGACCATAGGTAGTGTAAAGGTTGCTGGTATTTATCTTTAAGTCAATGCCACCGGTTTCGTCGGCTATGGTTACGGTTTCGTAAAAGTTTCCGGCCGAATCGCTCGAGAGCACATAGGCATCAACAAATATTCCAATAATGGTGTCTTTGGGTTGAACTATAATCGTATCCCAAAACTCGGTAGGGGCAACATCTTTAATAAGCGCAGGCTTGGTATTGTAAAGATTTTTTAGCTGGGCAATGGATATGCTCTTTTCCCAAGTGGCAACCTTGCTGTAAAGGGGAGGCGTATCAAAATCTTCCTTTACACAGGAGCCGGTTACTAATACTAACCCAGCAAGGGCCAGTATGGCAAGTACAATAAAATATTTCCTTTTCATATACATCTTCTCCCTTTTACTGTTGACACCTATCGTTTGTAAAATTGATATCGTTCAAATCGCGCATTAGCAGCTGGTATGTCCCTTTGTAGTAAGTTAGAATACCTGAAACAGAGCCATTTTTAGTTGCAATTGTTGTACCGGCAAAGCGAGCGTAACCACTTGTTCTGAGTACAATGGCGCTTAGGTAGGTTTGTGAGCAGGCAACTAGAGTATGATTTACCGTTACCTTGTTAACATTGTCGGCATAGGTGTAAGTGGTATCGGTAATGGGCGATAGGGTATCTTTAATTTGTACGTTATCAAACTTAACCAATTTACCAATGTTAACCTGGGTAAGTAGAGCTGGAGTCATGGTTAATGGGGTAACATCAGCAAGCTGTTTACCCTTTTTGAAAACGTGCTTTTTGATTATGGGATCACCTTCCAAACCGCTAATTTCCCAGTTCCCATTATTGTTGTATATGGAACCAAGCTGAATTTGCCCGCCGTAATCGCCAAGGTAAAGTCCATTGCAGTAAACCACAATCTTTTGACCACGTTTATAGTCATTGTACAGCGATGTTTTATTGAGTTTTAGCTCAATGGCACCGGTTGCATCCTGAATGAAGATGCTTTTGTAGAAGTTTCCTTCCTTATCGTCCGATGTAACTATACCTTCAATTATGATGGAGTCGCGCTGGAAGAAGGTGTTTTCGTTTAGCTTGTATAGCTCACCAGGGTACATGGCCTTTAGGTCGGCAATGGTAGTATTGGCTACAAGCGTTGTTGTATCGACCCTGGGCTCAACCTCATCGTATGTGAAATCCACGCATCCGGGAGCTGAAATCATTAGAGCTCCTGCTGTTAGGATTGTGAGTATAAATGATACTTTTCTCATCTTAATCTATTTAATTCGTTTAAAATCTGAGGCCTAAAATCAAGAAGTATGTACGACCAAAACCGTAGAAATACTTAGGAGGGAACTTGTTTGAGGTTTGCTCTGTAATTGAGTATCGAGCTTGTTCAAAACCTCCGGTTTTGAAGTCGGTTTTGTCAAGAATGTTTGTAATCTGGAAGTTCAGGTTGATAAAATACGATTTATACCTCCACGATTTACCAATGTTAGCATCAATAAGCAAGGCCGAGGGCATTTTTTCCTGTCGGGTTAGTGCATCGCGACGGGGATCGTTGGGCTCAAGTCCCTGTAAGGCTTCAGCGGTACGCTTGCCAGGGGCAAAATCAATATAGGAATGATCGTAGTAGCTAACCTCGGCACCCAAAAACCAGTACTTAGGCGATGCATACCTTAAACCTAGCATTGCAGCAGTTTGAGGCGTGTTAGGTACATAGAAGTTCTTGATGTAAACAACCTGATCCTGTTGTAATATGGTTCCCAGGTTATCCTGAGTAACCGTTGCCAGTGGTCTTGAGGTAAACTGGTATGAACCCAGCGAGGCTGCAGTATTTAGGGTTAACGTGGTGGAAAGTTTAATTTCGGCTCCAGCTTCAACACCTCTGTGGACTTTCTCTATTCCACGCATGGTGTAGTTAATAAAGGTGCGATAGGTATCGTCGTAGAAGGATTTGAGTTCAGTTTGATCCATGAACTTTGTGTAGTAAGCCGATACCCTGGCTTTGATGTAAGGGGTACGAAGGTTGTAGTTTACATCAACAGCAGCTATGCGCTCACTGGTTAGGCCAGGTATAACAAAATTGCTGGTACGGGGCGATATGTAAGAATTACGGAAGAATGGGGCCCGGGTAAGGTAGGCCAGGTTAGCCTCGAGATAGTGGCGTCCGGTTATTTTCCAGGTGGCTCCGGTTTTTACACCGTAGTTGTTGAATACCTGTTTTGGGGAATCGCCCTTGGAGTTATCGGGGAAACGGCCATTCCGCATGTTGCCAGTACGCCAGAACTCGCTGTAGCTGTAGCTTGCTCCGGCATACAAATCAATGCGGTTAAGGGTATAGTTGGCCACAGCCCAAATATTACCATTGTTTACGTTTGCATCGTAGCTGTAACCAAAGGTATCGCCAACCTTAACCTTGCGATTCGGATTATCCAAATCGTTCTGGGGGAGGCTGTCGTTACCAAAGAAATCGCGCTCAACAAACTGGTCAATGTCCAACCAGTACTGGCCTCCCAGCAGATCGTCCATTTGTTTGTAGTTTTTCCCCTTATAAATTGATGCGTCAATTCCGCCATTTACTTTAAGTTCAGGAAGAATGCTCCAGTTAACAATGCTTGAAAAGGTGAACTGGCGAGAGTCGGTAATCCTGTTCTCAACAATGTATTTTGAGCGCAAGCTGTCGTTAGCATCCTTGCTGTTGTAGTTCACCTTGTACATGTAGTCCCAGTCAAGCTGACTAATGGAGGGGTCGTTCCTAAAAGCATCGGCTATCTGGCTTACAACCGATGGGTCAGAGTCAATCCAGTAGCTGGGGAGTTTACGGTAGTAATCGGGACGGGGATCCTGGGCGTCGTACCAGTTAAGTCCAGTAGTTTGGTAAGTGCCAAATGAGAAACCAGCAGTTGAGGTCAACTTTAGGCTTGAGTTGATATCCCAGTAGTGGTTAAGTATAAAGGTAGGCTCTTGCTGGAACCGAACGCGGGCATTGCGTTTTTCGCCGTTCTGGTAACCCCAGTTGGGATTGTAAAAGTTAGTTCCGGCAAGGGTTTTAGCCTCATCGGTCGATACACCCTGCATAGCCCTTTTTATCGGGGCATTAAAGGTAGTGAATGCCACAGAGTGCTTGTTGTTAAATTTCTTTTCAATGCCAATGAAGTAAGCCCAGGCATCGTAGTTGGTGCCTTCAATATATCCCTCTTCAGCCCAGCGTCGCGAACCGCTTATGGTAAATGCCACCCCATTCGACATCAATCCAGTAGAGTGGGTAAACATGAGCCTGTTGTTGTAGGTTCTATTGCTCGATGCGTAAGATATACGTGTGCCGGTACGTTGCTGCGATGCCCTTACATTCAGGAAGGTAGCACCACCAAGCCCCCCGAACGACCAGTCGGTTGGGGGCAATCCATTTCTCGATTCCCTGTTCCGGGTTACATCGTTTAACCCGCCCCACGAACTCCAGCCGGCAAAACCGCTTTCGGGGTCGTTAACAGGAACACCATTCATGAAAAGTAGGGAGTATTCAGGCTTGTATCCCCTAATGTTAAAACGGGCAGCACTAAAGGTAAAAGAAGCCGCCGAAGAAAACGCATCGTTTTGTGATTGAAGTAGCCCGCTTACGGCTTGCCCCCTCGATTCGCTCTCCAAATCATCGAGCGAAACGGTTACCTCGCTAAAGGCTGCGTAAGCATCGTCGGTTAAGCCTCTATTCATTGAAACATCAGGGAGTTGAAGATCGCCCTCAACATTTGCCTCAGTTTCAACCGTTTGGTAACCAGAGAGGATGTAGTCAATGATGTACTTGCCAGCCTGTAGGCCCGAAAATTGGTAGTAACCATTAGCATCGGTTGTTGCGGTTTGGTTTACACCTACCACTTGCACTGTTACACCGGGCAGTGCACTACCGGTTTGTGAGTCCTTTACGTACCCGCTTACACTGTATTGAGCCAGTAAAGTGGTTGTGCTGTAAAACAGCCCAACCATCAACATCAAAAATAATCGCCTCATTAAATATTCCGTTTCATTGGTTAATTTTAAAGTTTAAGCCTTTAATCGCACTTGCAAAAATGACACTTTTTAATATAATTTTTCAATTTTTGCATTCTTTTTTTTTTAAAGTTTTATTTTTGTCGGCACATTTTTTCTATAAATTAACTGAATATGTGTAAAATATTACTACAAAGAGCAGCGGTACTGTTTGTTTTTTTGCTACTATCGGCACAAGTACTGTATGCTCAAACCAATGATCAAAAGGAGCAGTTCAAGGTTAGTTGCATAGCATTCTACAACCTGGAGAATTTGTTTGATACCATTCCCGGACCAAACGATACCGAGTTTACACCCGAAGGTGCCAAAAAGTTTACATCGGCACGGTACTGGCATAAAATTGATCGCATGTCGGAGGTAATTTCACAGATTGGTAGCGAACTTTTCCCTGGTGGCCCCGCAATATTAGGGGTTTGTGAGGTTGAGAACCGAAGCGTTATGGAAGACCTGATTGCCTCGCCAAGGCTTAAACCCTCGGGTTACTCCATTGTGCATTACGATTCGCCCGATGCCCGTGGCGTTGATGTTGGGTTACTTTACCGTTCCGATTTCTTTAAGGTAACATCGCATCGCTCGGTTACCCTTCATGTACCTGATAATCCCAATTTCAAAACACGCGATCAGCTTGTGGTTAGCGGATTACTCGATGGAGAACCCCTGCATGTAATTGTTAATCACTGGCCTTCGCGCCGGGGGGGCGAAAAGCGTAGCTTGCCGTTCCGCATGGCGGCTGCCAAGCTCACCCGTTCCATTGTCGATTCCATTCTGGCAACCGATGCCAATGCCAAAATCATTATCATGGGCGACCTGAACGATGACCCCGATAGCCCAAGCATTGTAAAAGGACTTGGTGCTAATCCGTACCGCGAGAAGTTGAAACCCGGTGAACTTTTCAACACCATGGGAAGGCTATACCGTGAAGGTATAGGAACACTAGCGTATAGGGATTCATGGAATCTGTTTGATAATCTTATCATTACCCAATCGCTCTTGAATGACGATAAATCATCGTGGACATTTTTTAAATCCAAAGTATTCAATAAGCCTTTTTTGCAGCAGCCAAGCGGTCAGTTTGCCGGTTACCCCTGGCGAACCTACGTTGGGAACAATTTTACCGGTGGGTATTCCGACCACTTCCCCGTATATTTATTTTTGATAAAGAAAAAGTAGCATAAACGGGCAAGTGCCCGTTTTTTTTATTCAAAAACTTTAACTTTGTGAACAAATCCATTGTTCCATGGCCGCATCAAAAAAACAAATACTTAAGGATGAGCCAACCGAATTCAAACTCCTGGCTATTGCCTCATCGTTGAGTATTAGCCAAATGGCGTGGAATATCAATCGGGCGTGTACATTCTCATTATCCCATAACACTGAACTTGAGGATATTTTAGGTTTTCCTTCGTTTACCGATAGGCAAACCTATGCTGGAAGAGTAATTACCCTTATTGGCAATAAGGTTACAGGCAAGGTTCTTCATGCAAAGCTATCAAACATTGATTTTTTAATGGAGATAAGCGGCAATACCGACGAACAGTTTATTGCCGATACCCTTAAGCAGTTGAAAACAATAAATGGAATTCAGGTTATAACCCAGGTGCAACCCTCATTCCTAAAACTAAAGGAACCCTATTGCGTCGAATAGTTAAAACAGTACCACCTCATAATCAGCAATCTATATAATCTTGTTATTTAAATACCCCTGAGGGTTAAACTTTGTTAAGAGTAGTTCGAGCCATTTCATAAAAACTACCTTTGCTTTTATGAGCAGGAAATTACTATTCATACTTACAGGGGTTATTACCATTGCATCGTTAGGCTTGGTTCTTCTACAGTCCAAGTGGATAAGGATTGCTGTGCAAATCAAGGAGGAGCAGTTTGCCCAAACAGCCAGCCTGGCAATGGAACGTATAATTGATGAGGTTGAAAAGCAGGAAACCATAGTCCAGGTGATTGATGAGATAAAACCCTACTACTCGGTAAACACCAGCGGTTCTGCCCGAATGATCTACCGCCAGGATATCCTTAATAAAACCAAAAGCGGATTCAGAACCAAGCAAATAAGCCAACAGGTTTTTACGCTGAACAACCTCGATACCCTTAAGCTGCCTGCAATAACCAAAAGCCTTTTTGATACGAGTTTATTGGGTAACTTACCAGTAAAGATTTCATCGGACCCAACAGCATCGAATCAGCAAAGGTTAAGTTTAAATGTAAATGACAAGCTGCTTAAGAAAACAGTTTTTGTTGAGAATATTGTTGACCGCATGATCCGAGTTGAGCTGCCGCTTCAAGAAAGGATTACGAAGGAACAACTCGATTCCATCATCCACCGCGAACTTGTCCGTAAGGGCATTGATGCCCGGTACGAGTATCGTGTAACCAACGACAAGGATAGCACCATCTACAGTAGCCCCAGGTTTAAAGCCAACTATAGAGGGCTTGTTCTGCGCGACAAGCTTTTCCCGAACGATTTCTTTGCCCGCCGTTACTTTTTAACCCTTTACTTCCCCAACCAAAAAACTTACCTGTTAGGATCATTAGGCCCCATGACATTTGGAACCTTATTGCTCACCTTGTTAATTATTTCTATATTTACAATCACCCTTTACATTATTTTCAAGCAGAAAAGGATATCGGAAATTAGAAACGACTTTGTAAGCAACATGACCCACGAACTAAAAACACCCATATCGACCATATCGCTTGCTGCGCAAATGCTTAACGATAAGAGCATACCCCATGAACGTAAAAACCTCGATTACCTTGGCAGTGTTATTGCCGATGAGAGCAAGCGGCTTGGATTACAGGTGGAAAAGGTGCTTCAAATGGCAATATTTGAACGCACTAAGTTGAGGCTTAAGGTGAAGGAGGTTGATGTTCACGAGGTCATCAAAAAGGTAACTAACAACTTTGCCCTTCAGCTCGATTCGCAGGATGGTGTAATTATTCATGAATTTAACGCCAAATTGCCCATCATTAAGGCCGATGAGGTACACATCACCAATGTCATAAATAACCTACTCGACAATGCAACTAAGTACCGGAATGGAAATCCGGTAATAAACATTATCACAAAAGATGTGTCTTATGGAATAGTAGTTGCCGTTAAGGATAATGGCATTGGCATTAACCGCGATAACCTTAAAAAGATTTTTGACCAGTTTTACAGGGTGCCAAGCGGCAATATACACAACGTGAAAGGCTTTGGCTTAGGCCTTAGCTACGTTAAAAAGATAGTGGAGGCACATGGCGGAAAAATTTGGGTTGAAAGCAAAGTGGGCGAGGGCAGCACCTTTTCCTTTTTCCTACCTTGGAGCGGACCAGCAGAACAATCGTACATACCTAAATAACTAGTATAACCATGAACCAAAGAAAAATTAGAGTGATGCTTGCCGAGGACGACGAAAACCTCGGATACCTCCTCAAGGAGTATCTCCAAGCTAAGGAATACGATGTAGATCTTTATAAGGATGGCGAAAAGGCATACAAAGGCTTCCAGAACAACTACTACGACATTTGTATTCTGGATGTTATGATGCCCCTAAAGGATGGCTTTACTCTGGCCAAGGAGATCAGAATGGTGAATCCCAGCATGCCCATACTTTTCCTCACAGCCAAATCCATGAAGGAGGATGTAATTGAAGGATTTGCCATAGGCGCCGACGATTACATGACCAAGCCCTTTAGCATTGAGGAGCTGCTCATGAGGCTCGAAGCCATTCTACGTCGTACCCGAAAGGATGCAAACGGCGCCGAGCAAACCCTCTTCCAGATTGGCAAGTATGTGTTTGACGCTACTAAACAAACCCTTACCTACGAAGACGACGTTCGTAAGCTTACTACCAAGGAAAGCGAATTGCTTAAGTATCTTTGCCTAAATCGTAACACCTTGCTGGACCGCAACTTTGCCCTTAAAACCATTTGGGCCGACGATAGCTACTTTAACGCCCGTAGCATGGATGTTTACATCACTAAACTTCGTAAATACTTGGCTAGCGATCCTTCCATTGAAATCATTAACGTTCGCGGCAAAGGTTTTAAAATGATTTACTAACAACAACCAATATATCCAAACTTTTTTCGTTTTTTTGTATTGGTAAGGTTTGGATTTAAATAAATATTTAATAACTTTATGGTTATTAAGTATAAAAGCCATAATTGATATGGATAGAGTTGAAATAGAACCAACCATGGAAACCCCAAAGGTGGTTCTCGATAAAGATAAAGCGATTATTGAATTTGCAGGAAACTCTTTGCCCGAGGATGTAAACTCATTTTACCAGCCGGTTCTGGAGTGGATAGACAAGTACATTGACAGTCCAAACGAGAATACCGCAATTGACATGAAGTTTGACTACTATAATACCTCCTCATCAAAGATGATTCTAAAGATTCTTGAAAAATTCCGCGAACTTCATAAAAAGGGCTTTTCAGTTGTTGTGAACTGGCATTACATGGAGGACGATGAGGATATGATTGAGGCGGGCGAAGATTTTGCTGAACACCTGAAAATTCCCTTTAAAATGTTACCAATTCAACAGTAGCACCCTAAACCATAAACCAATGGCTGTTCCCTCAAAATTTAAAGTTTTTGCCAATCGCCTTTTTGGCAGTTTTAAAAATACCGAAAAGGTTGAAGCAAACCGAAGTGCTCTTCAGAACGAGTTTAATGAATTTCTTGCATACAGCAGTTCTGATGAGTTAAAACGATATCGCGAATTATCAAAATGGTTTAAGAGTGGAGAGTACCAAAAAGTTAAAGCTGAGCTCAAAAGGTTGACCTACAAGGGGTCGTCTGAATTTAACATCGAAAAGGAATTCCTTGCCCTTGCCAAATCCAAGAATGTAAAAAAATACCTGAAAAAAGGTGGCGATATAACACCAGCAGTTTCAAGGTATTTAGAGTTGAAGGCTAAGGTTGAATCCCCTGAATTTCAGAATCGCAAAAAATACTTGCTATCAAAAAATAAATTTGAACAAAGCGAAGCTTACTCTAAACTGACTGAATACCAAAAACTCCATAATTCCGATAAAATAAAATGGTTCCTAGGCTTAGAGAATGATAGCAGCAAGTTTAACGAGCTAAAAGAGTGGAAGTTGGAGTTCTCCGACGATTTTGACTCTTCGGCCATCGATCGCCAAAAGTGGCTTACCAAGTTTTTCTGGGGCGATGCACTTCTTAATAAGAACTACTCATTTACCACCGATAAGCAGAACTATACCAATAAGAACTTTGAGCTAAAGGATAGTGTTTTGCGGATTGTAACCCGTAAAGAAAAATCCGAGGGGCTTGGTTGGGATACAAAGTTTGGGTTTGTACCCAAAACTTACAACTACACTTCGGGCGTAATAAATACTGGTCATGTCTTAAGGTTAAAAGAAGGAAGGGTTGAAGCTAAAATCCGCCTTTCATGCATCCCGGGTGTTACACATGCTTTTTACTTAGTTGGAAATAGCGTTTTACCTGAGATTGATATTTTGATTAAAACCGACAGCAAGCCCAATTCATTCACCGGTGCCTACTACACTCAAACGAGTAATGGGAAAATCTCAAAAAATGTTAGTAGAATTGGTGGGGTTAAGTGCAGCCAGAATTTTTACATACTAGGCGTTGAGTGGAATAGCAATTACATTGTTTGGAGTATAAACGAAACTCCATACAAGGTAGAAAGGAATATTACTCCTGATATCCCGATGTACCTAGTTTTTGCATCGAGTGTAAACAGTAAAATTGACGATTCTAAACTTCCTGCATACATGGAGATTGACTGGGTGCGTTGCTGGTCGCCGGTTAAGTAAGTATGGCAAAACTATACAAAAAACTATAAGGGCTTGCCAGTTAGGGTTAGCCCTTTTTAGTACACCAACCCCGAAACTACTCTTAGTTTTGTTATGGCATCCTCGTTATAGGTTTTGGTTGTGTCAAAATCCCATAGCCACTCCTGAACCTGGGTAAGGTTTGATAGGTCAATGAAAACTGTTGGGCGAGTAGCTGTAATCGACCCTCTTTCATCGTAAAACTCTTCCAGTATATCCGATACTAATAATGATTTTCCCTTCGGAAGGCTTTCTAAATGCTTTTGCTGTATGGTGCTGGCTAATTCAACGCATTGCCAATCAGTGAGTATTTTCTTTTGCTTAAGGAATTCAATGGGGATATCGCTTAGCTGGCTTAACAGGTTTAGCGAGACAACAAGATCGGCATTGCTAGCATATGTTTTTGCTCTGGAAACCAGGTTTACCAAGGCGAAAAAGTTTAGAGCTTTCAACCTAGTGGTTTGCAAGTAATGAATTAGACCGCCGGTTAGGTCGTGTGTTTCAAATCTGACAAATGAATTGGATGAGTACTTGTTTACTAATTGCGCTGGATGCAACAAGTCAACTAGGGTTATGTTGATATTACGTGAGAGCAATTCTTTCATGGGAACATCGAGCAGCAATCCGCTTCCCAGGATGCAAATGCTTTTGGGTTTGAATAGTTCAACAGCCCCAATAATGGCTTGCCTCGATTTACTAAGATGTCTTCCCCAGCCCTCATGTTCGCGAACGTACCGGTTGTAAATACCAATTTGACCCGAGGTTAGTCCCAGCTGGCGAATCCTTCGAGCCTTAAGTAATTTTTGTAAAACCATTCTGCTACACTAATCCATTTTGAGTACTGCCAGAAAGGCCTGCTGGGGAACCTCAACTGAACCAATCTGACGCATACGTTTTTTCCCTTTCTTCTGTTTCTCGAGCAACTTACGCTTCCGGGTTATATCGCCGCCGTAACACTTGGCAGTTACATCTTTACGAAGGGCTTTTACGGTTTCGCGGGCAATAATCTTTGAACCAATGGCAGCCTGAATGGCTATATCGAACTGCTGACGGGGAATGAGTCCCTTCAGGTTTTCGCACATTTTGTGGCCAAATTTGTAGGCGTGATCATAGTGGATTAGCGACGACAGCGCATCAACCATTTCGCCGTTAAGGAGTATGTCGAGTTTTACAAGTCTTGCCTCCTGGTAGCCATCCTTCACATAGTCGAACGAGGCGTAACCGCGCGATATGGACTTGAGCTTATCGTAAAAGTCGAAAACAATCTCGCTCAGGGGTAACCGGAACGAAAGTTCAACCCTGTCAGAGGTAAGGAACACCTGATTTTTGAGGGTACCTCGCTTATCGATGCAAAACTTCATAACAGCACCAAGGTATTCCGCTTTAGTTATAATTTGTGCTGATATTACGGGTTCTTCGATATAGTCAATGGTAGTGGTTGCTGGTAGGCCACTGGGGTTATGAACCTCAACAACCTCGCCCTTGGTGGTGTGAACCAGGTACGAAACGTTAGGCACGGTGGTAATTACATCCATGTCGAACTCGCGGTATAGGCGTTCCTGCACAATTTCCATATGCAGCAGCCCAAGGAATCCACATCTGAATCCAAATCCTAATGCCAACGACGATTCGGGTTCAAAGGTGATAGAAGCGTCGTTTAACTTCAACTTTTCGAGTGAGGCTCGTAAATCTTCGTACTCATCGGCATCAACCGGGTAAAGGCCAGCAAAAAGCATAGGTTTAACATCTTCAAAACCAGCAATTGCCTTTTCGCAGGGGCGATTAACATGTGTTATGGTGTCGCCTACTTTAACCTCATTGGATTCTTTAATACCCGAGATGATGTAGCCCACATCGCCGGCACTGATGAAATCGCGGGGTTGCAGCTTAAGACGGAGTATTCCTACTTCATCGGCCTCATATTCCCGACTGGTGTTAAAAAACTTTACTTTATCGCCTTTGCATATGGTACCGTTAAAAACTTTGAAGTATGCAATAATACCGCGAAATGAGTTGAATACCGAGTCGAATATCAGGGTTTGTAAGGGTGCGTTCGGATCGCCAAGGGGAGGCTTTATCCGAGTTACAATTGCCTCAAGCACTTTGTCCACTCCTTCGCCGGTTTTGGCACTAACAGGTATTATTTCATCGCGCTTGCAGCCAAGCAAATCAACAATCTGATCCTTTACATCGTCCACCATGGCTGCATCCATGTCTATCTTGTTGATAATAGGGATTATCTCCAGGTCGTGGTTAAGTGCAAGGTAGAGGTTCGATATAGTTTGGGCCTGTATGCCCTGTGTGGCATCAACCACCAGCAGGGCACCCTCGCATGAGGCTATGGCTCGCGATACTTCGTACGAGAAATCAACATGACCGGGTGTGTCAATCAGGTTAAGCTTATACTGTTTGCCCTGAAAGTTGTAATCCATCTGTATGGCGTGGCTCTTTATGGTAATGCCTTTCTCGCGTTCTAAGTCCATGTTATCCAGTACCTGTTCCTGGAACTCGCGGTCCGATAGGGTGTTGGTTAACTCCAGCAGCCTGTCGGCCAGGGTGCTTTTCCCATGGTCAATATGGGCAATGATGCAAAAGTTCCTGATATTCTCCATCCTATACTCTTCAATTGAACTGCAAAGATACTGAAAAGTTGTGAATTACGGATAGGGGGGGGATAAAGGTTAAAGGATAAAGGTTAAAGGATAAAGGTTAAAGGATAAAGGTTAAAGGTTAAAGGATAAAGGAAATAATTTAATCTACCAAACTAAATAAGACTGTAAGGGTGAGCACATGCTCATAAGTGTTTAGTTCAAATTTAAGCGTTTCAGGCTCTTTAGCCATGAACTGTTCAATAACCCTATATGAATGAAACAGTAATTAGCTTTCACAATACTCAATTTTAACTACCTTTATAAGGTTTTAAAAGCATTTTGTATGAATTCGTCGAGGAAAAAAATTAGAAAGTATGAGGAGATTGTTAACAGCATAAGCCATGGAGTTGGAATAATGCTTGCTATTGCTGCAACTACCTTACTGGTGATCCGTGGAGCCATGCATGGTACGGCTTGGCACATTGTAACCTATTCGATATTCGGGGCAGGGCTAATAAACCTGTACACCGCCTCGACTCTGTTTCACTCGGCCATTAATCCGCGTATAAAGTTTAACTTGAACAAGTTTGACCATTCATCTATTTATGTTTTAATTGCTGCAACCTACACGCCTTTTGCAATACTAAGCGTAAAGGGTTGGTCGGGTTGGACTGTTTTTGGATTGGTGTGGGGCATGGCAATTGCCGGAGTTGTTTTTAAGCTTTGGTTTTACTCGGTTAAATACCGGAGCCTATCGGCTTGGCTATACGTGGTAATGGGATGGATAGGCATAGTTGCTGTTGTACCCATTATTCAAAACACGCCAAACCAGTCGTTATGGTTCCTTTTGGCCGGGTGTTTGGCTTATAGCGCCAGCGTTATTTTCTATCTTAAAGATCATTACCCATTTGTTCATGGGATTTTTCACCTTTTCATTATTTTAGGCAGTGCATGTCACTTTTTTGCTTTGTACTTCTTAATTTAAGATACCATGGGAGAGTTTAAGTATAGAATAAAACCCTCAGAGGTAAAAGACCTTATTCCATCAAGAAAATACTGCTACGCCTCGGATAAAATTACAGTGGATGGTGAACCTGTGGGTTACATGCATCGAGAAAAGCCTGAAGAAACCGAGGATAGCGGTTGGCGCTTTTATTCCGGAACCGAGGATGAGGAATACGTTGAGAATCCCTACCACTTCATGATGTTCGACCTGAACTACATAGCCAACTGCGACCCGGCAATCATTCCATATTTGAAATCGAAAACCGGGTCGGAGTTGGAACGTATTGAGGGAACTGATTGGTTCAGACCCGTGGAGGATTAGTTGCCTCCGGCAAGCAAATGCTTTACCATATCGGCGATGGCTTTACCCTCGGCTTTACCAGCCAATGTTTTGCTGGCAACACCCATTACCTTTCCCATATCCGACGGGGCTATAGCACCAACTTCTGCAATAATTTTTTGAACCTCGGCTTTCAGTTCTTCGGCTGTGAGCATTTTGGGCAGATACTCTTCGATTACGGCTGCTTCAGCCAATTCCTTGTCGGCTAACTCTTGGCGTCCGGCTTGAATGTACTGTTCGGCGGCATCCTTACGCTGCTTAACCTGCTTCTGAAGGATTTTCATCTCAACATCAGCTGTTAGGGAGTCTTTATGCTCGCCGTCGGTTTTAGCCAGTAAAATAGCGCTCTTTACTGCCCTTAATGCCTCAAGGCGCACTTTGTCCTTTGCCATCATGGCTGCCTTGATATCCTGATTTATGCGTTCCTCTAATGTCATGGTAGCGTTGTATTTTGATTATTCTACCTACAAAGTTAGCTAAGTTTTTTAACAACTCTATGGTAAGTATAGCCCAAGAGAGCCCCTAGTATCGACGTAAATATTGCGATAGGAATCAAGTTAAAGGGCTCTTTTGCACCTATAATAATAGCTGAGGGCAGAAGAATAAGAAAAGCCAGCAATACCCCTTTAAGCCAACCTGGAATCTTGATATCCGTAACTGAAATCAAGAATCCTACCACCAACCAAAGTGTGAATGCCGAGAGGTTAGCATCCCCAGGTCAGCTTTTTGGAGCATCATGGGAATAACATCAATTATTCTGGTTATTGCGCCGATGGTAAACCCGATTATAGATTTTTCCATTGTGAGTTTATTTACTTAAATTTAGTGTGGTTAGATTTTACGAAAAAAACGGAGGGTAAATATCCCTCCGTTCAAACTATTTAGTCATGTTTTTACATCATGTCCATTCCGCCCATTCCTGGGTTACCCGCTGGGGCGGCAGGTTTATCTTCCTTTTTTTCGGTAATCACGCACTCAGTGGTTAGGAGCAAACCGGCAATTGAAGCTGCGTTTTCAAGGGCTACACGGGTAACCTTGGTTGGGTCAATAACACCGCTTTGGAGCAGGTTCTCAAAGTTGTTGGTTTGAGCGTTGTATCCATAGTCGCCTTTACCTTCCTTGACCTTCTGAACGATTACCGAACCCTCAAGACCGGCGTTAGCCACAATCTGGCGGAGAGGTTCTTCAATAGCCCTCTTCACGATTTGGATACCGGTGGTTTCATCCTCGTTGTTACCCTTTAGGTTCTCAAGAGCCTCAATGGCTCGGATATAGGCAACACCACCACCGGGAACAATACCCTCTTCAACAGCGGCGCGGGTAGCGCTTAGGGCATCGTCAACACGATCTTTCTTTTCTTTCATTTCGGTTTCGGTAGCAGCACCTACATATAGAACAGCAACACCACCGGCTAGTTTAGCTAAACGCTCCTGTAGCTTTTCGCGGTCGTAATCGGAAGTGGTGTTTTCAATCTGTGTACGGATTTGAGCTACGCGCTTGTCAATGGCTTCTTTCTTCCCGCCACCGTTAACAATGGTGGTGTTTTCCTTGTCAATAGAAACCTTTTCGGCACGGCCGAGCATATCCATCTTAGCGCTATCGAGGCGGAGGCCTTTTTCCTCACTAATTACCACACCACCGGTTAGGATGGCAATATCCTCAAGCATTTCCTTGCGGCGATCGCCAAAGCCAGGAGCCTTAACGGCAGCTATCTTAAGCGAGCCACGTAACTTGTTAACTACAAGGGTAGCAAGGGCTTCGCCTTCAACATCCTCGGCAATGATGAGCAAGGAACGACCGTTTTGAGCAACTGGCTCAAGGATAGGTAGGAGATCCTTCATGGTCGAAACCTTACGATCGGTAATCAGGATAGCAGGATTCTCTAGAACGGTTTCCATTTTATCGGGGTCGGTGATGAAGTATGGTGAGATGTAACCGCGGTCGAACTGCATACCCTCAACAACATCAACGGTTGTCTCAATACCTTTGGCCTCCTCAACGGTTATAACACCTTCCTTCTTCACCTTTTTCATTGCCTCGGCAATGAGCTTACCAATCTCGTTATCGTTATTGGCCGATATGGTAGCAACCTGCTCAATCTTCAGGTAGTCGTCGCCAACCGATACCGATTGCTTTTTAAGGTGCTCAACCACCTTGGCTAAAGCCTTGTCGATACCGCGTTTTAGGTCCATGGGATTAGCACCTGCAGTAACGTTCTTCAAGCCAACGTTAACAACAGATTGTGCTAAAATGGTAGCAGTTGTTGTACCATCGCCAGCGTTATCGGCGGTTTTGGAGGCAACCTCCTTAACCATTTGCGCTCCAACGTTTTCAAGTGGATCGGGAAGTTCAATTTCCTTGGCAACGGTTACTCCATCCTTGGTTACCTGCTGTGAACCAAATTTCTTTTCAATTACAACGTTGCGACCTTTAGGACCAAGTGTAACCTTTACGGCATTTGCCAATTGGTCAACCCCCCTTTTTAGCTTGTCGCGGGCTTCGATGTCGAAGGTTAAAACTTTTGATGACATAGTCTATCGTTTTTTATTGTTTAAAATTAATGATTTAAATAACAGCCAAGATGTCCGATTGTTTCATGATGAGGTAATCCTTGCCATCGATGGTGATTTCAGTACCGGCATACTTGCCATAGAGTACAACATCGCCAACTTTTACCTCCATGTTAATATCCTTGGTACCGGGACCAACAGCAATGATAGTTCCCTTTTGTGGTTTTTCCTTTGCGGTGTCGGGAATGTAGATACCGCTCGAGGTCTTCTCTTCAGCCTCCATGGGCTCAACCAGCACTCTATCGGCCAGTGGTTTTACCTTTACGTTCGACATAACTTCTTATGTTTTTTAGGTTTACAACTAGTTTTCCAAAATTTCACGTTAAGGTTATTTACACATCGTGTGCCAAACCTTAAAACTGACTTTTTTGCATGAAAAAACTGACAGAAGTATGTCAGTGCAATGTTGAAAGTGGCAGCAATGGCAGGAATTGTAGTTGATTGTTGTTGGTTGACTGCTGTTTTAGGTACTTTGTCACGTTGAGTGCTGGCGAAACATCCCATTGAGGTCTATTAGAGAACCTTCGCTGCGCTCAGGATGACAAGTGTAGTTGATAGTTATTTGTTGTTGGTTGATGGTGAAGGGAATGGGTTGGAATGAGCTGGAATGGTAGAATAGAAGGTTAGAGTGCGTGAAACCGAAATGCGTATTCTGAAATATTTTTACAGGAAGTTTTTCAATAGAAACAAGTTGTTACGATGTTTTTCGTATTTCAATTGACTAATAGCGGTTTAAAGCAAACTAAGCACTAAAAACCAAACACTTCTAAACACTGTACACTATAAGCTAAACACTAATAAGCTCTATCGCCTTTGATTATTCTCTCAATAAGTTCCTCAACTATGTTGCTCACAATCCGTTTTGCTGCATTGGAGTATGCGTTAATACCTGCGCTTTGAGCCTCAAAATGTGAGGCATTTATGCGGTCGGTGCTGTGAGAGTAAACGGTATTGCCGCTTGCATTGGTTACAGTAACTTGTAGGTTCAGGGAAACCTGGATATACTGACTGCTTTGGCCAGTTTGCCTGGTTGATGAGTTTATGTTGATCCTGTAATCCGCTTCGGATGGGTTTTCGGTGATGGGGAAACCTGCCTCAAGGATTTTCCGTTTAAGGGATTCAGCAAGTGGTTTAGGTTCTATAGCCACACCTAGGTTGGTTTCGGTTGACAACACAAGGAACTTTGGCCTGATTATACTGACTTGCGTTTCGGTCGATGGTGTTTTAAACCGGGCAAGGATTTTGCCTATAGCAAAATCGCGAGTAGCTTCCTTTACAATCGATTCAAAATCAACTTCTACCGAAATGGTTTCGCTTGGCTTGCGGGAACGAACAGCATCAATGCTAAAAGATGCTTCACCCTGATTATTGGTGATAATCCTGTTGTTGGTAAGTGGACGTTCAGTGTACCTGATTTTTAGCGGAATTGATTTTTGTGGTATGCCGTTACTACTGGTAACAAGGTACGTGAGCTGGTTGCTTTCAATACCAAAGCCTAGCTTAACGTTAACAGTTTTAGGTCCGTTTAGTGTTAGTGAATTTAAAGTACTTGTTAGGGTAGAAATTATCTCGTTACCAAGGAAGATTTGCTTATCGCGATAGGTTGCCGTGATGGTTTCGGCAAAGAATGGTTTAATGGGTTCCAATGCTTTAACAAGCATTAGCAGAGCAGTTCGGGAATCGTTACCCTCAATGGCTGTAATGGCCTTATTGTAAAAGTCGAGCGATTTTGCGGCGGCAGCAGCCTTTTTCTCCTCAACCATCCGCCTGTAAGTGTCCTTTGATAGACGATAGTAAATCCAGTAGGTGTTTTGGTCTTCCCAGCTGTCAACCACCTCGTAATCTTCAAGTTCCTTTTGGGCTTCGGCCCGAATAGATGACTGGAAATCTTCGGAGAAGTAGTTCTGGCTTTCAAAGGCGTTTAGCACCGATTGCGATGAAATGGAAACCGATATGTCGCTTGCCAAATCGGCAAGAGCGCTCTGCTTTGCAGTTTGCTGGTAGTCGGGGGTGGTTTTTCGGGCGGAGCCTATTCCAATGTAGTACCCGGCCTGAGTGGGTCGTCCCTGAACCCACGATGGGGTAATAGGTGCTTGTGCTACTTTCTTACTCCCTCCGCATCCCAGCATTATAGCTGTTACTAGCGGTAATACCAGTATTCGTTTCATCGTTATTACTCTTCGGGGTTATACTGATTGATTTTTTGTGCGGTTCGCTTTGCAATGTCCTCAATGGCATTTGAGGTGAGGGTTTTAATGCCTGTTATATCGCGCTTAGCTTTCAGTAATTCCTGTAAACTTCGCACATCGGCTTGGTTGTCGTTAACTACATCCTTGGGCGAGTCGGCATTAATTTTTTCCCAGTAGCCAGGAACCAGCTTAGAGGTTGGGCCATCGAATGTGGCATAGTAAATCTCATCGGCTTGGTTGCTCCGGATGAAATCCGATACCATTACGGCTCCCGTTTCGGTTGAGGTAAGCTGGAACTTTAGGGCAACCGATACGCTGTTCTTTTGGTTGTAAACCCAGTAAATAACCTTGCGGTAGGTAACATTCACCTTTTCCTCGCCGGTTTTAGGATCCTTGGTTTTGGTTTCCTCGCGGATATATCCCCGTTTTTTGGTTTTATTTAGCTTGCCTTGTGTAACTTCAATAACTGAAACATCGCCGCTTAGTAGGGCTTTTGCAGCAAGTAATTTACCTATCTCAAGGTCGGAACCGGTAGTTACACTCCGTTGCTGCTCCTCGATTATTTTATCGGTACTCTGAACATCAATTACCTTGATAAATGGGTTATTCAGAGCATTAAGTTTGCTAACAACTTCGGCCTGAACTGATTTGGTGATACTTTCAGCATTGTAAGTTGTGGATTTAAAGTCGGTAACCCTTATGGTAATGGTTGCCTTTTGCAGGGCCTCATCGCGTAAATCGCGTGAATCTTTATAGTTTGTAAATTCTTTTACTATTCTATCCAAATTGGCATAGGCCTTACGGTACTGGGCGGCATCCATGAACTGCTTTGCTTGCCTGTAAAGCGGTTCGCACTTGGAAACCTTTAGCATATCCTGCGTATTTCCATAACCGGGCTGAAGGCGTTTAACTTCTGTAAGCAGCAACTCGGCATCCTTGAACTTTTCTGCATCCAGCAGGGTTTGAGCTTCAATGTATATCTTTTCAACGTATTTGGGTTTGGCATCGTTAAAGTAGTCGGTTGCCATATTCGATATGGAAAGTTCAACTCCTAACGATGCGGCTTGGTTTTTAAAGTTTTCAGCATCGAGGTATGTGTAAACAGCTTGTTTAAGGTCGTCGTTCTCGTATGCTTTAATAACCTTTAGCGAACGTTCATCCAGCACGCGTTGGCCTGCACGTTTAAGGCCAACAATGGCATCAATATTATCGCGCTTGGCGGTAAGCGAACGGAGGTAAGCATCGGCGGCTTGCTCCCACAAACCGGCTTGCTCAAACTTCATTCCCTTTTTGGCATACTTTTTTGAGGCGCACCCGCCACCAACCAGAACTGTTGCTGCTAAGAGTAGTAGTAAAAGTCGTTTCATAGGCTAATATTGCTTTTAGTTAATATCCTTCAGGAAACACGATATCAATGGGTTAAAATTAAAATCAAATTAAATTAATTCCTAAATTCAACCAATAAATGCAACTTTCGGTGAGGATGACATCAATATTTTTTCAGCAAAGAGAGGGGAAAAAATCCCGCTCTCTTCCGCTGAATGGAAATAAGCTCTATAT
>DSBV01000024.1 GCA_011045955.1 Bacteroidales bacterium
GCGGGGTCGAATGTTGTTCCCGTAACCCCGTTTCCTGAGTAAACACCGCCTTCAGGCGAGCCGCCATTGAGGGAGATGGGTGTGGCATCCACGCAAATGGCGTTAAAATCGGCAAGCGTAACGCTAGGTAAAGGATGAACAACAATTTGAACTTCATCGCTAATGCTCCAGCAACCATTCTTGATAAGGTAAACGGAGTAAAATCCAGGCTCAGTAGCGGTATAGGTGTTGGTATGAGCTCCCGAAATATTTTGACCGTCCTTAATCCATTGGTAGAATGAGCCATCGGAGGGCGATGCGGAAAACAATGTGCTAACAGTTTGATCGGCGCAGTACTCCAGCGGATCGGTAGTGCTCATTACTGCATTGGGAACAGGGTTAACCGTTACAGTAATTTGTGCTGAATTCTGGCAACCGTTAGCATCGGTTCCAATAACTGTATAGGTGTCGGTTTCAGAAGGGTAGAACACCTGTCCGTCAATCACTCCTTTATCCCATGTGTAAGAAACAGCGCCACCTCCGGTTAAGGTTACACCATCGCCTTCGCAAATGGGATTAGCACTTGCATGGGCGGTTACGGTGGGCAAGGTGAATACCGTTATAGTAATGGTGCTGGTTGTGGCTTTACAACCTGCCGCCGAAGTTACCTCTGCAAATACCTGATCGCCATTTATTAGCGATGAGTTACTGTAAGCATATGCAATTCCCGGGCCTTGAACCGATGAGCCATTAAGGAAGAATTCATAGGTTGAACCTCCACCTGCCGTGAAAATAACCTCGGTGCCCTGACAAATCGAGTTGTCGGCATGGTTGGTTGTAAGCGTTACGGTTGGGGTGGGATTTGCTGATGTTAGAACCACTTGATACTCTTTTGTGCAGAGGTTTGCATCGGTTACGGTAACCGTATAGGTTCCAGGGCCAAGGTTTACTTGGTCTTTATCGGTGGCGTTAACAATATCGGGGCCAGTCCAGAAATAGGTATAACCAGGTGTACCTCCGTTTACGGTTAAACCAATGCTTCCGTTTTTCGATTCGGGGCAGGTAGGTTTATTCTCAGAGTGACTTATAATTATATCTGAGGGTTGTGATAGGTATGTTGAATAAGTCTTGTTACATCCCTTGCTATCGGTAACCTTAAGCCAATAGCTTCCGCCTTTGATATTAGAAATTGTGGGGGTGGTAAGAGTATTTGACCATAGATAGTTGTAGGGTGCTGTACCACCTGTAAGGTTGTTAACGCTTAACTCCCCGGTATAACTATTGTAACAGGTGGGTTCTGTTGCAATAAATGAGAATGATATATCGTCTGGTTGAGTAACTTCAGCGGTTTTAATAGCAGTACAGCCATTTTGGTCAGTGATGGTAACCTGATAGGTGCCAGCAGAAAGATTATTTAGGTCTTGGGTAGTATGAACTGGGGTGGTATTCCATGAGTAACTGTAAGGGCCTGTTCCTCCGCTTGGGGTTAAATCAAGTATCCCATCGCTACCGCCGTAACAGGAGGTTGGGTACGAAACAATAGTACCATCAAGTATTTGAGCAGGTTCGGTGATGTCAACATCAACAACTACTACTTTATCGTCACTCGGATCATCAGGGGTGCCGTTATCGTCAGTTAGAGTTGCAGTGTAACTGCCAGCAGGCTTACCGGTAATGGTGAAAGTGGTTTCGCCACTTGACCATAAAACTGTAACTGTTCCAGTATTTTCGGCATACGAAACGGTAACCTCTCCAGTACTTTCGCCTTTACAGCTAACATTGGTTTGGGCTGAAACCCATGCGTGGAAATTCCTTTCGTCGAGTACCACAAAGGAGTTTGAGTCTTTGCAGGAAGTGTTATCGGTAACAATTACCTTGTAGGTTCCGCCAACATCGAGACCCGAAATATCTTCAGTGGTTGCCACCTCGGTTTCTCCAAGTTTCCAGGAGTAGTTGGAGTAGGTACCCGAGCCTCCGCTAACGGTAATATCAACAGCGCCATTACTTCCTGCTCCAGTTATATTGGTTACTGTTCCTGTGATAACTATTTGAGAGGGTTGAGAAATAGTGTAATTATCGGTTATTTGACATCCATTAGCGTCAGTAACCTGTAGCTGATAATCCCCAGCCGACAGGGTGCTCTGGTCTTCGGCATCAATCACATGCCCACCACCATTCTCAGTTGTCCAGAAATAGCTGTATGGCGGAGTGCCACCAGAAACGGTTATGTCAATGGCACCATCATTATATCCATAGCAGGAAACATTAGTTACAGAATAGTTAATGCTTAAAGCAGTGGGCTCTGTAAGTGTATAGGATAAAGTGGATTGTTCTGATTTATTGTCAGTTACAGTTACCTCATAGGTACCTGCAGCCAAATTGGTTATTGAGGAATCAGATGCCGCGTATGGGTTCCCATTTAGTTTCCAACTATAGGAGTAAGGGGGTGTCCCAAAGTATGGGGTAACGGTAAGGGCGCCATCGGACCCACCATAGCAGCTAATATTCTTCTTGTAGGTGAAAGTTGTGGTAAAATTAATATGGTTCTTGGCCAGGAAAAGGTCTTTATACTCTGACCCTGAATTGGTCAGAGTGTTAGTACCAACTGTTAGGGTAGGTGATGTAAAATATCCTCCAAGGTAAACGTTGTAAAGAGTATCAAGGGCGACACCCTGTCCACGATCGTCCAGAGTTCCCGATACTGACTTGGCCAACACGGCATTCGATTCCACGTCGAAGACAAAAAATGCAGCGTCGTTACTACCACCCGATATTATGGTGTTCAGGTTAAAGTCAATAGAGTTCGAAAAGTATCCTGTTGCCACCAGTATGTTATTGTAAACGTTTAACCCGTACCCCACATCTCCACCGGTAGAACCAATGGTCTTTTTCCAAATCAGCCTGCCATCCAGGTTATACTTAGCCAGAAAGATATCGTTATAACCAGCCGTGGTGAATTGTGATGATTGTTGAGTTGCCGTACTGTCAATAGTTCCTGTTCCCTGAATGTATCCAATCAGATAGGCAAAGTTTTCGTAAACAGCGATGCTGTTAAGCTGGTCATCTAATGTGCTTCCCCCTTTTCGAACCCAAATGGCTGAACCATCGGTGGGGCTGGCTTTAACCAAAATAATATCGCCGGCACCGACAGAGGTGTATGGTGATCCATCGATGGTGAGGGTGCTTCCTAAGGCTCCCCCAACGTAAAGATTATTGGTTTCATCCACAGCTATAGCCCGGAAGAGGGACGTATTACTATTTCCTGGGATCTGCCTTGACCAACGATACATTCCCGATGGAGTAAAGCTGGCAAGGAATAGGTCGCGATTACCATCGGCATTAGTATAGCTTTGTTCGTTGGTCCCATCGCCAATAGTGAATGACGAGCTTTGCGACATACCAGCAACGTATAGATTGCCGTCTTTGCCAATGGTTATAGCAGAAACTCGTTCATTAGCAGTTCCGTAAGCTGCCTTACGAACCCATTGGAAAGTCCCGGTTGAATCGTACTTTACTATAAAGCCATCGTTGCCTCCACTTGATGTAAGAGTATTGCCCGAACCAAAATCGCAAGTTCCCTGGAAAAAGCCCGATACGTAAATATTTTCCTGATTATCAATAGCCATATCGTCGGGATTATCACCCTGGTTCCCTCCCATAGTAATAACCCAAACAACATAACCTGCAGCATTGAGTTTTGCAAGAAATATGTCGAGTTTAGTGGAAGATTGATCCGGATATCCATTGTATGTGTTTCCATCCAATATAAAATGGGATTTGTACGATCCCAAAACATATATATTCCCTGATTTGGCATACCTTATCTGGGATATATCTAGTTCATTTGCCAGGTTTGGGTTTGGCGCTTGGGTAAACTGTTTTAACCAAACCCATCCATTCTGCGATTGGCTAATGGTTGCTGCTAAACTAACCATAAGCGTTAAAAGCAACTTCTTAGCTTTCATGGTAAATATTTTTTTACTTTCCTGCAAAAATTGAGCCACTAAGTACAAATAAATGATAGTGAATTAAAAGCAAAAATTTACTTTTTTATCTAAATCGAAAGAAGCAATAAAATTATTATTTATACGTAAAATTAGATATTTTGTGACGCTTAGGCACTATATTTACACTAAAAATTGTTTTTTTTGCGGTGAAAGTGGTCATTCATATAGGTTATCCAAAAACTGCAACCACTTGGTTGCAGGATATTTTTTTTCCTAACGTTTCAAATTTTCAGTTTGTTTCGTGGCGCGAAGCCAATAGTTTAATTCTAAATTCCGATTGTTTTGCTTTTAATCCTAATAATATAAGAGATAAACTTCTTATTGGTGGTAGAAACCTTTTAATTAGTTCTGAATTCTTTTCAACTGCTATAAACTCAGGGTTTAACTACGGGTATTTCTCTTATGGAATTTCTCATAAACTAAAAGAATTGTTTCCTGATGCTACAATTATAATTTTTATTCGCCGCCAGCAATCGCTTATACCATCAGCTTACCAGCAGTATGTTAAAAATGGAGGGACATATAGTTTTAAGCGTTGGCTGTATTCGGGCGAGGTTTTCAGCTTTGAGCATTTGATTTATAGTCGGTTGGTTGAGCATTATATTAATCTTTTTGGCGAAAGGCAGGTTAAAGTCTTTCTGTATGAAAATTTTAAAAGAAACAACAGGGGATTCATGGAAAATTTTTGCCAGCAATTTGGTATGGAGGTCGATTGGGATAAAATCGACTTTAACCCAACAAACAGGGGGGTAAGGCTTTTGAGTTTGCTGCTGCTAAAGGTGGTTAACCATTTTTACAAAAAACCAGTAGGTCGTAAGCGCTTTATTTGCCATATTCCAGGTATGACAACCGTTGGGCGTGGTGTTATAAAATACCTAAACCCCATGCCCATTTTCGGACGTTTTTTAAATGAGGATGATTTTCTAACCCAAAAGGATTTAGAGTATATTAAAAATTTTTACAGTCAGTATAATTGTGAGCTTACAAAGTATTTCGACAGGCGGGTACTGGAAGGTTATGGATATTATCTATGAAGTCGCCAATTCTACATATAGGGTATCCGAAAACAGCCACAAAATGGTTTCAGAATGAATTTTATCTTAACGTTTCAGGTGTGTATCCTGTAATGAGAAAGGATTTGTTTGACAGATTTGTTTTTACTGATATTTATTCATACTCACCCAGCCATTTCCGGAGATGGATAAATGGTGAGGCGGGTAGTAAAAGGCTAATTATATGCGATGAGATTTTAGTTGGGGGGTTAGATATCGGTTTTGGGAATGGGGAGTTTGTGATGCTGATGTCGCAGAGGCTTCATGACACATTCCCCGATTCGCAGGTGGTAATACTCATTCGGAATCAGCATACTGCATTGGAATCGGCTTACAGCCATTATATTATGACCGGCGGAACATATTCGCCTTCGCGATTCTTGGGGACTAAGCCAATGTTCACAAAACCCTATATGGGCTATCATCAGTTTAGCACCAAGCTTTTTGAGTACGATAAGCTGATAGAGCGATACATCTCACTTTTTGGGAAGGATATGGTTCACATTTTTCTGTATGAGGATTTTACCGAAAATCCTAATCGGTTCATCACACTGTTTTGTAATACACTTCAACTCGATGCTCCTCAAGGTCTAACTTTCAACCGATTAAACAAGCGATATTCTCGCATTGCCTTACAAAAACAGCGTTTCCTGAATCGGCTTGCCCTTGGTAATACCCCCTTTAAACAGTACTTTATTAATTCCCCCAGCATTTATAAAATTTCGAGGAGTTTAACCCTTGCTATCGATAAGTATGGTAAGTTCCCTAAGTATAAATTTGACGAAAAAATGCATGAGTGGATTGATTTGCGATTTAAAGAATCGAATCAACGCCTTTCGCAGCGGGTTGCAAAGGAAAAGTTATTGCGCTGGGGCTATCCGCTTTAACTGTGCATACGCTTTCACCTAACTTTCAAAAAACTTTCCCTTTTGTGGCAGAAATCATGGAAAAAATATGTAATTTTGTCAGTTAACGAATAGAAATGGAAGTTCAAAGCATAAAGCAACGATTTGGAATTATTGGCAACTCGCCAACTTTGAATAGGGCAATTGATATTGCCCGGCAGGTTGCCCCCACTGACTTATCGGTACTTATTACCGGTGAGAGCGGAACGGGTAAGGAGGTATTCCCGCAAATAATCCATAACTACAGCGCACGAAAACACGGTGCCTATATAGCAGTTAACTGCGGTGCTATTCCCGAAGGGACAATTGATTCGGAACTTTTTGGGCACGAGAAAGGAGCCTTTACTGGAGCAACGGATAGCCGCAAGGGGTACTTTGAGGTAGCTGATGGTGGAACCATTTTCCTCGATGAGGTAGGTGAACTTCCACTATCCACCCAGGTTCGTTTGCTAAGGGTGCTTGAAACTGGCGAATTCATTCGGGTTGGTTCGTCGAAAGTGCAAAAAACCTATGTGCGTGTGGTTGCTGCTACGAATGTAAATCTTGTTGAAGCAATTACCGAAAATAAGTTCCGTGAGGATTTGTACTACCGATTGAACACGGTTCCCATATACATACCCCCGCTCCGTGAGCGACAGGAGGATATTCCCTTGCTTTTCCGCAAGTTTGCCACCGATTTTGCCGAAAAATACCGCATGCCGGCAATCTTCCTCGACGATGAGGCACGTAAGGTTCTGGTTTCATACTACTGGCCTGGAAATGTGCGTCAGCTAAAAAATGTTACAGAGCAAATATCAATTATTGAGCAAAAGAGGGTTATTGATGCCGAAACGCTCATGCGTTACCTACCCGACTACAACGCCTCACGTTTACCTACCCTTTACCACAAAAAGGGAGTGGTTGATGAGCAAACCTTTGCCACTGAGCGTGAAGTACTCTACAAGATTCTTTATGACATGCGCAGCGACATGAATGAGCTGAAGAAACTTGTTTTTGATCTCATGCGTAACGGTGCAGTGCCGCCCGATCACATTCGTTCATCGCCTATATTTAAGGATTTAGGCGTTACGCATGTCGACCAAATAATATCGTCGGCACCAGTACGCGGAACTGAAACCAAGTCGTTTGTTAAGGACTTGAATGATATTCAGGATACTGAGGAAATTCAGGAGGAAACCCTTTCGCTGGAGGAAAAGGAGAAGGAGTTGATAGTTAAGGCGCTTGAAAAGCATAATGGCCGACGTAAATGGGCAGCCATGGAGTTGGGTATCTCAGAACGCACGCTATACCGAAAAATTAAGGAGTACAATATTAACCTTTGATTATGTTGAGGAGAAAGTTAATTATACCGCTGATTTTAGTATTCGCTTTGATATCGCAGAATAGCTGCAAGGTAAGCTATAGTTTTACGGGGGCATCAATACCCCCCGAAGCTAAAACGTATAGCGTTCAGCTATTCCAGAATCTTGCAAGCATTGTAAATCCTACTCTGGCAAACTACTTTACCGAGGAGTTAAAGAATAGATTTTTAACTCAAACCCGTTTAACACCGGTTTCCGATTTTGGCGATTTCGCCTTTTCCGGTCAGATTGTTACCTATGATGTTTCGCCAACAGCCATTCAGGGCAATGAAATTGCTGCTCAAAACCGTTTAACCATTGCTGTTAAAGTAAAATTTGTGAACGCCATTGATCCCAAACAAAGCTTTGATAAAACATTCTCGCAATACGCTGTATTTAGTAGTAACCAGAATTTCTCCCAGGTGGAGCAGGCGCTGGTTCAGGAAATAGTTGAAAAATTAATCAACGATATTTTTAATGCAGCGGCATCAAACTGGTAAGCCATGGACAAGCATAGTTTCATTAACCTTCTGGAAAAGCGCAACAAGGGTAACCAAGCCAACCTCGATGAGCTAAATGAGCTGGTCAGAAAATACCCTTACTTTAGCGCTGCTCGATCGGTTATCCTTCAGCAAATGTTTATTACCGATAAAGACCTTTTTAAAGGGGAATTGCCCAGGCATGCCCTTTTTATTCCCGATAGGCGTTATTTTACCACAATTATTTCGGAAATCGAAAACCAAAATAAACCATCAAATAAACTAGAGGTTACAACCGGGAACCAAAAGGTAGAGCTAAAACCAGAAAATATCGATGTAAAACCCGCAGAAGAAACTTTACCCAAAACACCCAAAAAACGTGGCCGCCCTCGTAAAAAGAGCATTGAACCCGAAAGCACCTTGGAGCTTTTAGGGAATGATGAAAAGCCAACCAAAACCATTATTCCCGATAGTAAATCGGTACCAGCTGACGACACCGATATACTTGAGTTAATTGAGAACGATAATGGTGCTGGGGCTGAGCCGTTAGATCTTATTGAAAAGTTTATAGTTGAGCAACCAACAATCCCACGCCCTGTATCACCGCAAAAAGGGGGCGATTCCGATGCAGTTGTTGATATCTCAGTAAACTCGGTCATTGAGCCCGACGAACTTGCAACTGAAACGCTTGCTGAGATATATGCTCTTCAGGGGTATATTGATAAGGCTATTTCTGTTTATGAAAAATTGCGGTTGAAATATCCAGAAAAAAGTAGTTACTTTGCCGATCAAATTCAAAAGCTTAAAAAGCAACAACAAGGATAGGTTAAACTATAAATTCACATAAGCGATGTTTACAATTATAATGACATTTATTGTGATAGTATCAGTTCTATTGATACTTATCGTTTTGGCACAAAACCCTAAGGGGGGTGGATTGGCTTCGAACTTTGCTGGCTCCAATCAGATTATGGGCGTACGCCGTACTGCCGATTTTCTTGAAAAAGCTACCTGGACATTGGCAATTGCGCTCGTGGTATTAAGTTTCCTGGCAACCATTACCATGCCAAAGCCCGAGGTTGAACAAAAATCGGCTATTGAGTCGAAAGTTAAGGAAACACAACCCAGCGCCCTACCAAACTTTCCAATGCCAACTGAGCAATCGGATAGTGTAAAGTAAGTTACGCCAATTAAAACATTGCATTTGCAATGAAAAAAATATTTTTTGCAATACTTTTGGGCACAACCTCAATATGGGGCTGGGCTCAAAATGTTTTGGATAGTGGAAATGCAAAATCATCCATCCAATTCACTACCACCGAAATTGATTACGGCTCAATACCCCAGAACTCAAATGGCGAACGCGTATTTGAGTTTACCAATACCGATTCAAAGCCATTAATACTAACCAATGTGGTTGCCTCTTGTGGCTGTACAGCCACGGAATGGCCTCGTGAGCCCATAAAACCTGGTGAAAGGGGAACAATCACCGTAAGGTATAATACCTTAACCATTGGGCCTTTTAGGAAGAGTATTAGGGTGTTTACCAATTCAAATACAGAGCCCGTTTTACTTATTATAAAGGGTGAAGTTAAACCCAGCAACACTGAAAGTAATCAAACAAAAAACCAAAAATAGTTAACCATGCCAACGATATCAGAAAAAGGATTAACTATGCCAGCATCGCCCATTCGTAAGCTGGTGCCCTATGCCGAGGAAGCAAAGCGTAAGGGGCGAAAAGTATATCACCTAAACATTGGGCAACCCGATATTCCTACTCCACAGGTAGCATTGGATGCGGTTAAGAACACCGATTTAAAGGTTATTGAATACAGCCACTCGGCAGGGATTGAAAGTTACAGGAGAGGGCTTGCCAAGTATTATCAAGGTTTAGGAATCGAAATCACCCACAACGATATGATTATTACCACCGGTGGTTCAGAGGCTATAACCATTGCCTTTATGACCTGCCTGAATCCGGGGGATGAGGTAATTATTCCTGAGCCTTTCTATGCCAACTACAACGGATTTGCCGTTCAGGCAGGAGTGGTTGTTAAACCAATAGTTTCATCAATTGAGAATGATTTTGCACTACCTCCTATTGAAGAGTTTGAAAAGCTTATCACCCCAAAAACAAAAGGAGTTGTAATTTGTAATCCGAATAATCCTACAGGATACCTTTACTCAAAAGAGGAGTTACAACAATTAGCCACCATCGTCAAGAAATACGATTTGTATCTGTTCTCCGATGAGGTTTATCGGGAGTTCTGCTACGACGGCAATACCCACTTCTCCGCCATGATGCTCGAGGGGCTTGAGGATAATGTTATTCTTATGGATTCCGTTTCAAAGCGTTACAGCATGTGCGGGGTAAGGATAGGAGCCCTTATCTCTCGAAATAAAGAGGTGATAGCAACTGCTCTTAAATTTGCTCAGGCTCGACTCTCTCCCCCTTCGCTTGGTCAAATTGCTGCCGAAGGTGCTCTAAGTACCTCACCCGATTATTTCAAAGAGGTTTACGATGAGTATACCAAACGTCGCGATTTTATGGTTGAGGCGATTAGTAGGATGGAAGGCGTTTACTGCCCCAAGCCCAAAGGAGCATTTTACACCGTTGTAAAGCTACCTGTCGACGACAGCGATAAGTTTGCACAATGGTTGCTTGAGCACTTTGAATACAATAACCAAACAGTGATGCTTGCTCCTGCCACTGGATTTTACTCAACCCCAGGCCTTGGGAAGAACGAGGTGCGTATAGCCTACGTGCTTAATGTAGATGATCTACGCAATGCCATGGAATGTCTGGAGGTTGCATTAAAACAATACCCGGGTAGAACCATTTAAGTTTAGTACTGATAAAAAAAGACCCCGATAATATCGGGGTCTTTTGCTATTTATCTTTAATTCGACCAGGGTTTTTTCTAATAAATTCTTCCCAACTGGAGACTCTGCTTTTGGTTTCGTTCTGTTCACTCTGGAAAAAGTGGCAAACCGCGGCTGCTAAACCATCGGTTGCATCAAGGTATTCACTATCAAAAGCTTTTTCGCCAAGTATATTTTTAAGCATAGCTGCAACCTGCTCTTTTGAGGCGCTACCAACGCCAGTAATGGCAAGTTTTATTTTACGGGGAGCATACTCGTAAATTGGAATTGAACGCGAGAGAACCGCAGCAATAGCTACTCCCTGTGCACGCCCAAGCTTAAGCATGCTTTGAACGTTCTTGCCATAGAAGGGTGCCTCAATGGCTACCTCGTTGGGCTTGTACTCATCAACCAGATGTTGCACCCTTTCGTAAATCACCTTCAACTTTGTGTAGTGGTCGCGGTACTTTGAAAGTTCAATCACGCCTAGTACAATTAACCTGGCATTATTCTTCCCGCTGCAACGGATAATTCCGTAGCCTAACACATTGGTTCCAGGGTCAATACCGAGTATGGTGCGCATAGTTTTTAAAGGATAAAGGGTAAAGGATAATAAAGAAAATCATAGATATAATAGGATTTCTTCCATGCCAATGATTTCCGTTGGTTACCAAGCTCCAATTTCTTCGTAAAGTCCCTTTCCGGTTATTGGTTGGGCTGTTACGTAACGTTTTGTTACTGCTTTTGTTCCAAGTCCAAGGTAGCCAAGTGCTGCATTTAGGCTGCTTTCGGTAACATCTCCAAAGGGGGTGAATACATCATCAACGGCTTCAACGGTTACGGGAATGCCATCAAAGTAATCGCCCTCGTTATTGGCATTCCGGATGCTGAAGCATACCGGCACAATTGCCCAATTGATGCTTGGGTCTTTGAACTCAAAAGTGTACATGCCAACCGGCTTGCCATGGGTTTTGCTGCCTACCAGAACAACATCCATGAATGGTTTGAGGGCATTAATTACCAGTTCGCTTGCCGATGCTGTGCTGCTGGTAGTAATAAATATAGCTCGTTGTATTTCAAGTGAGTACTGATTGGTGGAAAAGTATAAATAGGAATTTTTGTTGGAATGTTTATCGTTATGGATGTATTGTCCGAAAACCCTGCCAAATGCAATACTACCACCAATAAGATCCCCTAAGAGTTGGGAGACATTTACCTGCCCGCCACCATTATACCGCAGGTCACAAACTAGTTCGTTTACACCAGCATTTTTAAATCTCTGAAATACTGTTTCCAGTTCAGTGGAGGTTTTATCAATAAATCCTTTCAGAACAAAGTAACCAACTTTTTTCCCGTTGATGGTGTAAACGCTATCCAACAGCACGGTATTCATTTCAATTTGGGCTTTACTGAAGGTATGTGGAACGGTTTGTCCCGATGGCGATTTAAAGACAAAGGTTTTAGTAATGCCAACCTCCGATGGGCCAATCAATGTGGAATAGTTATCGAGAGTTGGGGTTTGCCCATCGATGCTTACAATTTCCCATCCCCTGCCAATTCCATTGGCATATAATGGCGATGTTTTAAATACAAAGGTGATAATGAGTTTGCTATCGGTGGTAAAGGCTGAGCCAAAACCAAAGCCAACATATGCTGCCTGCTTGTAGTAAGCATCGAGCTCTTGCTTAGTGGTTACGTAACTCCACCTATCGGGTGGATTAACGCGGATTGCCTTAACCAGCTCAACAGGGTTGGAGTAACTATTGGGGTTAACATCAGGGAGTTGATCGTACCAATAGTACCAGTCCTTCATGAGGGTGTAAACCTCTTTGTTAACATTTACCTTTTGTTCTTCATCCTCACATGAGGTAAATGCAGCTAATCCTACTATAAGGAGAATTGCGAGTTTAAATCGGTTCATCATTAATTTCTTTTTTTTCAAAAAACTGTTGAAAAACAATGGCACCAATAATAGCTATAAGTCCTACAATAGTTGTCCATACTATTTTTTCGTTAAGCACAAGGCTCACAAATACCAGTGCAGCAAACGGAACAAGATACGAAAAATTGCCTAAACGGGCTGTGTTAGTGGCACTATTTAGAGCCTTTAACCAAAGTACAAAAGTTATGCCCATTTCAAAAGCGCCAATGTAAACCGATGCGGCAATTCCTTTTATATTTATGGTGGGAAGATTTTTTATTGCTGCCATGTACAGAAACGTGAAAATAGTTGCCGTTGCAAAGCTGATAAAAAGTTTGACCTCCTCGTTTCGATGTTTATCATACATGTTCACAATCCAGAATCCTGCCCAAATTACTGAACTTCCCACAGCAAGCAAAACACCCAGTGGATCGGACTTGGCAAAAATATTCATGTTACCCTGCGACGAAATAAATGCAACTCCAACCAAGCTGATTAGTAGTGCAACAATATCGGTAAACCTTAAGGGATGCTTTAGTAGCAATGCAGCCAAAACAACCAGAACTATTGGCCAAATATAGTTGAGGGGTTGTGCTACCTGGGCGGGTAATAGGCTGTAGGCCTTAAAAAGCACAAGGTAGTAAAGGAATGGATTTAGTAACGATTCGGCAAGCGAGAATAGCAAATCCTTTTTGCTTGTGAATTGCAACAGGTGTAGTTTTTTCTGAAAAGCTAAAACGGTAAAAAGAATAGCGGTAGCCGTAAGTGATGACCAGAAGAGCAGCTGCACAGCATCGATGTACCTTAAACCAATTTTAAAAGCCGTAGCCGAAGTGCCCCAGAAAAGCACCACAAAAGACGCTAAGATGTAAGCCCGGCTTTGACTTTTTTCCCCCATGTTAATGGCCTATAGGAAGCCAAGTTCTAGCATGGCCTCGTCGCTCATGCGGCTTTTGTCCCAGGGTGGGTCAAAGGTTAAGCGAACTTCCACACCGGTTACCCCTTCAATTTGTGCTATTTTTTGCTGAACCTCCTCAACCACTTGATCGGCTAACGGGCAGTTGGGGGCAGTAAGGGTCATGATGATGGTAACCTTGCGGTTATCGTCAACATCTACCTCATATATTAACCCTAAATCGTAAATGTTAACTGGTATCTCGGGATCGAAAATGCCCTTTAGGGTTTTTACAATGTCGGTTTGGATCTCCAGTTCGTCGCGCATAGTACTTTTTTTTAGTAACAACTACGTTTTAATAAGGTTTAGCCAGCGCCTTCGATTTTCGACTTAAAGGCGAGGGCGTACATTAGCATTTGCTTAATCATGGCTACCAAACCGTTACTGCGAGTGGGAGAAAGGTTTTCCTTTAAACCAATTTTGTCAATAAAGTAAAGGTCGGCATTAAGGATTTCATCGGGGGTGCGCCCCGATAGAACTTTAATGAGCAATGAAACAATTCCTTTTGTGATTATGGCATCGCTATCGGCAGTAAAGTAGATTTTTCCGTTTCGCAACTCAGCATCGAGCCAAACCTTGCTTTGGCAGCCCTGTATGAGGTACTGCTCGGTTCGCTTCCGGTCATCAATTGGGGGCAGGTCCTTACCATACTCAATTAGTTGCTGGTAGCGATCCATCCAGTCGTCGAATACGCTGAATTCTTCAACTATTGCGTCCTGAATCTCATTAATTGACATTTCTGTTTTTTTGCAAATATAAATTGTTTCCTTTTAATTTAAAATGAAAAACAGCAAAGCTGTAATGCCTTGCTGTAATGTATTAAATTGAAACTGATTTATTAGTTTATCTCAACCAACTCAATGGGGATTCTAAGAGCCATACATAGATCTTTACCCCATTCCTTCATGTCTAAATCTTCATTCTCGTAGTGACAAATCACCTTAACAGCCATCCCTTTGATATGAAGATTCTCAAGGTATTTCAGTAGTTTTCCAAGGTGATGCTCCGAGCATCCGTTAATAAAAGTTAGATAGAACTCAACCGTAATGCTTTGAGGGCTGTAGGTTGTAAAGCTCTGTAACCAACGATGTATGGGAGCCAGGAACGATTGTGGATCGCTGGGGATGAGGTTGCCTACCATCGTTATTCGTCCCGAACTCTTTTCACATTTAATTTCAGGTGTTTCAGTTGTTGCCGGAATAAAAAAATCAATTAACTCACAAATCTATTCCTCATTTACCATCGCTTCCACAAAATGTTAAGAATTAATCCGACAAATGTAAAAAAGTTAAAAACTTGTAGCGATAAGTTTTTATTTTTTTGATTCCTGAACTTTTTGGAGCAAGTAGTTCTTAAACTCGTAATTGGATTGGTAAAGGAGCATTACCTTTTTGGGTGGCAGTATTTGGAGTAGTAACTTGTTGTATTCGGCAATCAGTTCCGCCTCGCGTTTTTGCGATTCCACGTAACGATTAGCATAGTCAACGGCCTCCTTATCAGTAATACTATTGATATTCTGGATAAAATCGTTGGCCAACTTACGGCGGTCGTTTAGGATTTTATTTTTTTTGGCCCAGTAATCATCGTAAAGAGGCCAAAACCTCTTTGCCTCTTCTTGGGTTAGGTCGAGTTTTTTGGTCAAAAAAGCAACTTTTTCGGCCTTAAGGGCTTTTTCGGTATTGTTAGTTTGAGAATAACCTTTAGCCCCCAGGGCTACAAGCATAAAAATGAAAAGTATCCTTTGGAGTTGCCTCATGGTTTAATTTCTTTCTTTTCGTCAATAATTGTTATGCAATTGCTGCTCCTAACATATAGCCTGTGGGGTATTTCGTCATAAACCTCTTTAAGGCTATCGGTTCTCTTTTTTTGCTCAATGGCTTTAAAAAGATCAATGTCGTCGAACTCGTAAATGGTTCGGCTTACTATTTCAACATAGTCAGTTTTAATAGGTTTCTTCTCAGTGATTAGAGGGTGGACCATGTAGTAGCCCAAATAACTTAGTAAGGCCATAAAAGCGAAACCAGCAGCAAAAGCAAGTTGTGAGCGTATTGTAACCCAGCGTCCTTTGTATTTGTTTTGGGCTTGGTTGGCAGCAATGCGCTCCTGTACCCTTAAGGGTAGGTTATCGAAGTAACCATCGGGTACCTTAAAGGGTAACTTTTTGTTGAATTTGTCCTTCATGCTTTTCATAATCAATCTCCTTTCAAATGCGCTATTGCCAAGTATATCTAAAAATATGATGGAATGTTTAGGTATAGGTTTAATCCTCCTCTAAAAATTTTTCAATTTTTTTTACGGCATGATGGAACGATGCTTTCAACGCACCTACCGAAGTGCCAAGTATTTCCGAAATTTCTTCGTACTTCATCTCCTCAAAATACTTCATGTTAAAAACCAAGCGTTGCTTTTCAGGAAGTTTAAGGAGGGCTTTTTGCAGTTTAAGTGCTGTGCTGTCGCCATCAATAAAGGGGTCGCCTTGGAACGAACGCATTAGCTGTTGTTCAACATCTACTAATGGGAGCAGCAACTTGGTGCGTTTTTTCTTTAAGAAGGTTAGCGCCTCGTTGGTGGCAATGCGGTATAACCACGTAAAGAGCTGGGAGTCCTCCCTGAAGTTATCCAGTCCACCCCAAACCTTTAGGAATGTATTCTGAATAACGTCATCGGCATCGTCGTGGTTAATTACAATTTTACGGATTTGCCAGTATAGCCGCTCCTGGTATTTCCTTACCAGCAAGTTAAAGGCGTAATGTTTGGTATCGGGATTACGAAACATTACGAGTAACTCGCTATCGGTATGGTTATCCATTTGTAAATGTGAATTTTACTTGCGTGTCAATACTTTTTGAGCAGCATCAACGATGTTAGGGGTGTCGAGCCCGTATTTCACCAGCAGTTCTTCAGGTTTACCACTTTCGCCAAATGTATCGTTTACGGCAACCATTTCAATGGGGGTAGGCATTTTGCGGGCTAAAAGCTGAGCAATGCTATCGCCAAGGCCTCCATTCATCATGTGTTCTTCGGCTGTAACTACGCAGCGGTTTTTGGCAACCGATTTTAGAATGGATTTCTCGTCGAGCGGCTTGATGGTGTGAATGTTAATCACCTCGGCCGAAATACCCTTTTGTTCCAGAATATCGGCGGCTTCAAGAGCTTTCCAAACCATGTGACCGGTAGCGAAGATGGTTACCTGGCTGCCCTCAACCAACAGTTGCGCCTTGCCTATCTCAAACTTTTGGTCGGCTGGAGTGAAGTTGGGTACTGCCGGACGGCCAAAGCGCAGGTAAACAGGGCCAATATGTTCAGCAATGGCCAGTGTTGCGGCTTTGGTTTGATTGTAATCGCAAGGAACGATTACGGTCATGTTGGGCAGCATCTTCATCATTCCAATATCCTCAAGCATTTGGTGGGTGGCGCCGTCCTCACCAAGGGTAAGCCCAGCGTGCGAAGCACAAATCTTAACGTTTTTATTGGAATATGCTACAACCTGTCGTATCTGGTCGTAAACCCTACCTGTGGCAAATGCAGCAAAGGTGCCGGCAAATGGGATTTTCCCACCAATGGTTAGGCCGGCAGCCAAACCTATCATGTTGGCCTCTGCAATACCAACTTGAATAAAACGGTGGGGGTTTTCCTTAATAAAATCGTCCATTTTTAAAGAACCCACAAGGTCGGCGCAAAGCGCTACAACATTGGGGTTAGTTTTACCAAGTTCGTAAAGACCTGCTCCAAATCCTGAACGCGTATCCTTGTTTCCTGATGAAGTATATTTCATTATTTAATTTTGCTTTTGCGTTATTACTATTTTCAGTGCGTAATTCAAGGTTTACCCTAAATATTTAGAGTTAAAACTTGATGCATAACCTAAATGAAATGCCTTTTAATCGATATTACGTTTCATCCGTTCAATGGATTCCTTGCGGATTAAACCCAGAATTACTAGTTCGGCTGTAGCTTTGTTGGTGGCAAGGGGAATATTATTCACATTGCATGCTTCCAGCAAACGGCGAATATCTTCGTGGTGGGGCTGAACCACCTTGTGATCGCGCAGGAATATCACAATGTCTATTTCTCCCTTTCCAATCATATTGGTAATTTCGTTGTAACCACCCGACTTCCCCGGGCTAAGATGATGGCACTTAATGCCTTGTTCCTCTAAGAATTCGGCAGTTCGTCCGGTTGCCAAAAGGTTAACTCCCGGTAACCAGTCCTCATGTTCTTTCAAAAACCTTACAAGTTCAGGTTTCTTGGCATCGTGTGCAATAAGGGCAATGTTCTGCATAGCTTTGTGATTTATTTTGATGACTAAAGCCTAAAAATCGCCAATTGTTTCGGGTAGTTGAGCCATGGCGCGGGCAAATTCATCGTCGTTTGGAGCCTTACCATGCCATTTGTGGGTTCCCATCATGAAATCGACACCCATTCCCATTTCCGTTCGCATGAGTATAACAATGGGTTTGCCCTGACCGGTTTTACTCTTAGCAGCGGCAAAGGTTGCCAGTAGTTCTTCCATGTTGTTTCCATTGGTTTCCAGCACCTCCCAGCCAAACGATTCCCACTTAGCTTTTAGGTTGCCAAAGGTAACCACCTCATCAACCGTGCCATCTATTTGTTTTCCGTTGTAGTCAACAGTAGCAATAAGGTTATCAATCTTTTTTGCTGCAGCAAAAAGGACAGCTTCCCATATTTGCCCTTCCTGTAGCTCGCCATCGCCGTGCAGGGTGTAAACCAAACTTTGGTCGCCATTCAGCTTTTTAGCCAGCGCTGCACCGCATGCAACCGAAAGGCCTTGCCCCAGTGAACCCGAAGCCACGCGGACACCGGGTAAGTGCTCGGCTGTTGTGGGGTGCCCTTGTAGGCGCGAGTTTAATAAGCGAAAGGTCGAAAGCTCTGCGATATCGAAAAAGCCCCGGCGGGCCATAACGCTATACCATGCAGCCGAAAGGTGGCCGTTTGACAGAAAGAACACATCCTCGCCTATACCATCCATGGTAAAGTTCTTTGGGTTGATATTCATCACCTCAAAGTAGAGCGCCGTAAAGAAATCGGCACAGCCCAACGAACCTCCAGGGTGGCCGCTTGCAGGCTTATGAACCATTCTGATAACATCGCGGCGAACCTGAGCCGCCATCTTCTTCAAAAACTCAATATCTGCCATTGATCCTTGTTTTTACATGATAATCAACTTACAAAGGTAATACTTTTATTATCTTAAAAAGATACTGTTTTCAGGTAAGGTGCAATTAGAATGATTAAGATTTGTTAAACTAAGATTGGCCAATGGAGAAACCGAGAACATTTAAACAATTTGTTTCTATTGACTATTTCCCTCAAAATATTTCAGCCTCCCCATTTTTATAACCCGGTTGAACTTGATAATCCATGGCAATTCGTTTTAACAGTTCACTTTTCACTACTCCTCTAACTTCCTCTAACTCCATCAAATTCTGTCTATTCCGATTCATTCCGACTCATTCCCTATCAAGACAGACGTTTAACGGTTCACGATTCACGTTTAACGGTCTCAATTCCTCAAAATTCATGGTACTGGGGTTAAACACTCACCCCAAAATCCCGAAGGGCATTGTTGAGCGAGGTTTTAAGGTCGGTTGATTCCTTTCGTTTACCAATAATGAGTGCGCACGAAACCTGATAATCGCCGGCAGGGAATTTCTTGGTGTATGAACCAGGAATAACAACTGAACGTTCAGGAACATAGCCACGGTATTCAACCGGCTCTAATCCCGACACATCAATAATTTTTGTCGATTGGGTTATCACCACATTGGCGCCAAGCACCGCCTCTCGACCAATGCGCACTCCCTCTACTATAATGCAACGCGATCCTATAAAACAGTCATCCTCAATTATTACAGGTGATGCCTGAACGGGTTCAAGAACCCCACCAATTCCAACACCTCCGCTAAGATGTACGCCTTTCCCAATTTGGGCGCATGAACCCACGGTAGCCCAGGTATCGACCATGGTACCCTCATCAACATAAGCGCCAATGTTTACATACGAAGGCATCAGAACCACCCCCTTTGCCAGGTAGCTACCATAGCGGGCAATGGCGTGGGGCACTGCACGTACCCCAAGTGCGCTAAAATCTTTTTTAAGGGGGATTTTATCGTAGAATTCCAGAATGCCTGCCTCCATCACCTCCAACTTACGGATAGGGAAATACATGAGTACGGCTTTTTTTACCCATTCGTTTACCAGCCACCCATTTCTGTTGGGCTGTGCAACACGGATTTGACCTTTATCGAGCAAATCAATAACCTCCTTGATACCCTGTATGTACTCTTTTTGGTTAAGAAGCTCCCTGTTTTCCCAGGCTTGATCAACAAGCTGCTTTAAATTTTCGTGCATCTATATCAACATTTTTACAAATGTAGCAAATAGGCAGTTTACTTCTCAATTTTTCAAAGCTGATTTATCACAAAACCTTTAACTAAAAATTTCGTTAAATTGCAACATAAAAAAACTGTTTGCTATGAGGCTTAAAGTTTTTCCCTTAGTTATTGTTTTACTGATGGTTAGTATGGTGAATACTGAAGCACAAGACCGTACGCCGCAAAATGTGAGGCGTGTGATAGTAACCAGCCGCTATGAGATAAAGGACGGGAAACGAACAATTAATAGCCGGGCAATTAAGCAGGAGATTAAGGATTCGCTCGATAGAGTTCATACAATCCTTTTCCGCGAATATGAAACCCAAAGGGTGTACCGCTACATTTGGCATACCTATGAGGGGAAGCAAATTGTTAGAACCGATGAATTTGCTGACGAAAAGCTTTTCAGATACAGCCTTTTTACCTATACCCCCGATTCGCTCATAGCCACCCAAAAGGTTTACATGGTTAACCCTGGCGATACTATGCATTACGTTACGCTTACCTTCAAATACCAGAACAGGCTCCCAATTCAGGTTGATGCCACCAACAGCAAGGGAAAAAGGGTTTACCGAACAAGGTCGGTGTTCGACACACATGGCACTGAAATACAGCGACAGGTTAAGGCTTCAAAGGGTTATGTCCCGGTTGATTCCATTATGAGCATAACCTGTAAGCCGGTTTACGACTCACTGGGCAGGAAGGTGGCCGAAACCATTACCAAAACCTTTTCCAACGGACGAAAGGTGTTGAAAAGTTTCAAGTACGAGTACAATCAGAAAAACCTGCGTTCAGTGGTTGAAGAGTTCGATCAATCGGGGAACTTATTAACCAGAACAACCCTTGAGTATAACGATAAGGGTATGCTCAAGTTTATTTCGGTTTACAACACCGAGGAAAAACTAATCGACTTCCAGGCATTGCGATACGAACTTTATCCCTCTCGCGATAGGCGGCAACAGATTATAGAATATTAATTGTGATCTAGCTGGGTTGCTTACTTACTAGGCTTATCAAGCGTAAAGCTAAAGGTAGTACCCTGGTTCAGGCTGCTGCGTACGCCAATGACCTGTTTATGGCCTTCAATAATATGTTTTACAATGGCAAGGCCAAGCCCGGTTCCTCCTTGGTCGCGCGATCGGTTTTTATCAACCCTATAAAAACGCTCAAAGATGCGGGGTAAATCTTTTTGGTCAATACCTATGCCGTTATCGTTTACTTCAACCTGCACTCTTGTGCCAATATCGGTAACCAATACGGTTGTTGTCCCTTTCTCCTAACCGTAAAAAATGGAATTTACAATAAGATTATAAAGAACCTGAGAGATCCTTTTTCTTATCGGCATAAACCCAAATAGCCTTAGCGTATTCCTTATCAAACTTAAGGGTGATGTTTTTTTGTTTTGCCCTTTGCTCAAGGGCTTCGAACGTTTCATCAATCAGGTTGATAATATTGAAGCGCTCCATGTTGAGATGTAACTCTCCTGCTTCGAGCTTGGTTATTAGCTGAAGATCCTCTACAATGCCAATAAGGCGATTGATACTTTTTCGGTTCGTTCAAGGTACCGGCGGTTGATAGAGGGATCTTCCAGCCCGCCATCAAGGAGGGTAAGAACGTATCCCTGGATATTGAAAATGGGGGTTTTCAGTTCATGCGAAACATTTCACAAACTCCTTTCGGTATCGCTCCATCTGCTAAAGCCTGTCTATTTCGTCGGTTTTGGATTCGGCCCATACCCGCAAGTCATACTCAAGCCTTTGTAAAAGGTTGTTCTGGTCAAGCTCATCCACAAGGTCTGCTCTGGCCTTATCAACGCTATACAGAGCCTTGTATAGTGGTTTTATCCTTTTTCGATACGAATAAATTAACAAGAATTAGGCTGCACAGATAGGTTACCGTAAAAACAAAAAGGGTAAAGGCAAACAGCATGAGTAACTGCTGGCTTTGACTATTACTGGTGATAAACAAAAAGCCAACACCAGCGAGCAGGCTAACTATTATTGCAATAATTAGCGATAGGGATCGGGGTGTTTCAATGATTTTTATAGTTGCCATTCACTTTACTTGTCCGTAAGCCTATTAAGCTGCCCCGATTCAAGGTATTGCTTAAGAATTTTAGTGATGTACTTTCCAACAATGTCGAATTCAAGGTTTACAACAGTACCTTTTTTAATCTCGTGGAAGTTTGTATGCTCGTATGTGTAAGGGATGATAGCAACCTGAAATGAGTTCTCGCGCGAATTAACTACCGTTAAGCTTACACCGTTTACGGCAATTGAACCCTTTTCAACAGTGATATTTCCTTTGGTGGGGTCGTACTCAAAGGTGTAGTACCAGCTCCCTTCAGCCTCGCTAACCTCGGAGCAAACAGCGGTTTGGTCAACATGGCCTTGAACCATGTGCCCATCGAGCAGGCTATCGATTTTCATGCTGCGCTCCACATTCACCTTATCGCCCACCTTTAGCAAACCAAGGTTCGATTTTTCAAGGGTTTCCTTTATGGCTGTTACGGTATAGGTATTCTCGTCCTTTCTCATCACTGTTAGGCAAACTCCGTTGTGCGAAATGCTTTGGTCTATCTTCAAATCCTTTACAAACGAACAGGTAAGGGTGATATGCAGATTTTCCTTTTCCCGCTCAAGGGCTACTACCTTTGCCGGTTCTTCAACTATTCCTGAAAACATAATGTTTGATTTATTATTTTGATGCAAAGTTAAGGTATAAATTGATTTTGCCCACCTCAAATGGTGTGGTGTTATTAGGGCAAGTGCACTTAAAAAAGATTTTGATAAGTCGGGATTGCCTCGATAAATCAATACAAACAAGTTGTTTTAAATACTTTTCGGGTTTCGATTGACTAATATTCTCTAAAATGTTGCCTCCCCATTTTGGTTTAACCTACTCTAATTCTCTTCCACTATACAATTTCTACTCATTCAAGTCCTTTCCGCCCCATTATCGTTGGGTTTAACTGTTCACCTTGCCTCTAACCTCCTTTAACTTCCTCATAATTTGTCTATTCCGAATTATTCCGATTCATCCCGACTCATTCTTTCGATAATTAACCCAGCTGAATTTGTTAGTTCATGGAACTTCGGTTTACCTGCCATTACCCAGTAAAATTTCCAGAACCACGTTGGCCTGCATGGCTGCACAGATACCCACACGGGGCGAAAGCGGTGGTAGGTCATCGGCAATTTCCGATACCCCATCGCCGCAGATGTATAGGTTACCGAATTGGTGCACCTGCATATCGTTCGAATTTCCCCATCCAGCCATCCCATTGCCCATGACCAATGGAATATTGGGATACTCACTTTGAAACACCTCGGCAATAATCTCTTTCATCTCAGCCTTGTCGAATGCTTCAACCATAACATCAACATCGTTATAAATTTTAGCAATACTTTGTGCATCGAGTTTAGTATCGTGAACCTCAATGCGCAGCTCCGGGTTAGTGGCTAGCAGGTTGGCTTCAAGGGCATCAACCTTTTTATGGCCAAGCTGATGCCTGAAGTAGAATTGCCTGTTCAGGTTGCTCTCCTGAACCACATCAAAATCGGCTACAATAAGCTTGCCAATGCCAACACGGGTAAGGTGCATGGCGATATTGCTGCCAAGTCCACCTGCACCGGCAATGCCAACCGTGTAGTGCTTTAAACGTTGTTTTATCTTATCAAAGGTCATACAATCTACTTATTACCATTCTGTTCAAAATATACATCGATTAGTTTTTGAGCGGCGGCAAATGAGCTCAGCTTGTTATGTGTAACCTCGTGCTCAATCCATTTAATCATGGTGCTTACCTGTGTGCTGTGGTAAAAACGGTTTTTCAGTTCCTCGTTTATGGTTTCGTACATCCAGTACTTTGCCTGCTGGCTTCGCCTGTGGCTAAAGTAGCTATTTGCCTTGGTAAATACCATGTACTGGTTTATGGTATTCCAAATCTCCAATATACCTGTTTTGTTAACCGATGAACATGTAACCGCTTGGGGTACCCACCCCGATTCCGTGGCAGGGAAAAGGTGTAAGGCGTTCTGGTACTCGGCTTGAGCTAGTTTGGCTTTTTGGATGTTATTGCCATCGGCTTTGGTAATGGCAATCATATCGGCCATTTCCATTATGCCACGCTTAATACCCTGCAGTTCATCGCCGGCACCGGCAAGCATAAGCAGCAGAAAGAAATCGACCATGGAATGAACCGCCACCTCGCTTTGCCCAACCCCAACGGTTTCGATAAAAATGGTATCGAACCCGGCAGCCTCGCAAAGGATAATGGTCTCACGGGTTTTACGGGCCACCCCGCCCAGCGAACCCGCCGAAGGCGAGGGCCTGATGAAGGCGTTTGGGTCGGCGCTCAGTGTTTCCATACGGGTTTTATCGCCCAGGATGCTTCCTTTACTCCGTTCGCTACTGGGGTCAACGGCCAGCACGGCCAGCTTATGCCCTCGGCCGGTTATGGTGCTACCCAGCGCCTCAATGAATGTGCTTTTACCAACTCCGGGAACACCGGTAATACCAATCCTAACCGAACGACCCGAAAGGGGCAAGCATTGCTCCACCACTTCCCTTGCCAGTTCCTGATGCTGCGGCAGCGAACTCTCAACAAGGGTAATGGCCTGACTAAGTAAGGATATGTTGCCGTTCCTGATGCCATCCATATACTCCTCAACGCTAAGCAGCTTGCGCTTTTTGGCCTTGAAGCGCTTTATGGCATCCTCGTTAACTATGGGTGGCTGTTCAATGCCCGGATTTACTATAAGTGCGCTTTTCTCCTCTTTCTTTTCCTTTTCCATGTCGTATCGCTTCGATATGCGAAGTTATTCATTCTATTTTTTAAAACCCAATAGGGGGTATACAAGTATAGTACATAATGGACGGACATGTATGACTAGAATCATACTAATTTTAAACTTAGTAAAGTTTTGTAAACCTAAATTCAACCAATAAATGCAACTTTCGGTGAGGATGACATCAATATTTTTTCAGCAAAGAGAGGGGAAAAAATCCCGCTCTCTTCCGCTGAATGGAAATAAGCTCTATATTCGTCC